>NZ_JBFRGE010000007.1:0-149004 GCF_052115185.1 Paenibacillus sp. 2TAB19
GATACGTACTGAACTGCAAGATCTCGCATAGGGAATAATTGTAGCGATTGCTCGTGAAACAGGTGACCCTGGATCATGACTGAAAATTAAAAGAAAAATGTCGGATTGATGATAGTGAGCGACTTGCGGTTTAGGTATGATGTATGAATAAAGAAATTGAAGGAGAAGAATTAATAATTGGCAGATCGTAGCGTTCAATAATTGCAGACTATAATGGGTGCTAGTATAAATGGTGGGCGAAAAGCCGCAGATGGACAACCTGCTTGTATTTATTATTTGGTTTGAGGAGGCAAAAGAAATGTTTCGGTTATTGATCGTGGATGATGAAGCCATTATCGCAAACGGCATTAAGTCTAGCGTCGAATGGAGGAAGCTGGGGATCGACAGAGTAGAGACGGCTTATAACATGCGTCAAGCGAAAGAGGCTTTTGCCTCKGTTTCGTTCGATGTGATGATCTGCGATATCGAGATGCCGCAAGGAACGGGCTTTGACTTGTTCGCTTGGGTACGAGAGAGTCATCCGAAGACGGAGTGTATTTTTCTTACATGTCACGCGGAATTTGCCTATGCTAAGCGGGCGGTTCAGCTTGGAAGTCTAGATTATCTTTTGAAGCCCGTCCCGAGGGAGGAATTGGAGAAGACGGTAGACAAGGCGCTTGAGAAAATTCGTCGGGTACGTAATGATGATGCTAAATTGCTGGAACAGTTTTGGTCCGAGGTGCTTCGTCAGGAAATTCCGTCGCGATTGGATCAAATCTTGGAGCAAGCAAAACGGCATCATCTTCCCTATACAGAAGATACGATGTTACTGCCTGTGCTTTTCCATCTGGATTACTGGGACAAAAAGCTCGGTCCGCGGGATGAGCATATTATGTTTTATGCATTACGGAACGCTATGGAGGAGCTCGTTCTGATTCATTACGAAGCCTCCCAAGCGGTCTACTTAGGCGATGGCGTCATCGTTGTTATTATTCCGTCCAATAGCAATTCCGATCTTTTTGAAGAGGGGCTCCGTCTGGAAATACAGCAACGCTGCGCAGCTTATATACAAGCTTGCAATATGTATTTTTATTGCCATCTTTCGTGTTATGTAGGCGATAAGGTCACCATTGACCGATTATCTGTCATGTATAATTTGCTCGCCGAAACGCAGCGAAAGAAACTCAATACGACGGATCGGGTACTGGTCCTTGACGAGATGCCGCAAAAGGAGCTGGAGATTTCGAGTCCGAATATGAAGGTTTGGTCCGAGATGCTTCGAAGGTCGGAGAAAGAGAGGATGCTCCAAGCTATGCTAGCGCATTTGGAGGTATGGAAGAACCTTGATCATTTAGATGTGAAGCGGGTTCAATTCTTTTACCAAGGCGTCCTCCAGATGGTGCTTCACACGTTGCAGGAGTCAGGCTTAAGAGCAGAGGATATTTTACACGAGCATCTGGCACCGGAACGGGCGATGGTCGCGACACGCTCGGTCAGAGATTTGCAACAATGGGTGAGCGATGTCATCGAAACCGCCGTATCTAGCATGGAGGCTCTGGAGTCTAACGAAACGATCGTGGAAAGGATACGACGGTATATTTCGCTGCACCTCGACGAGGAGCTCTCCAGGCAGTATATTGCGGACCATGTCGGGTTAAGTCCCGATTATGTCGTTAAACTATTCAAGAAGGAAGTGGGTTTGTCGATCACGGACTACATCTTAAAGGAGCGGCTGTCTCGGGCGAAAGAACTTTTGCTGGGATCGAATATGTCGATCAGCGAGGTTGCGTTGTCGGTCGGATACCCGAATTTTTCATACTTCTCGACGCTGTTCCGCAAAGAAACATCGATAACGCCTCAGGAATTTCGCAAGCAGCGTATCTGACGGGCATTCTGAAAATTTGAAAGCGATCTGCACTTCTATTAGTGGACTAAGGAGAAGCATTTATGTGTTACTCTATCGGACGCTTTTACGGGTGCTTTTTGCGTTGACGATTAAGGGAGGACAATGACATATGAACAAGAAGACGGGCAAGCCCTTTATCAATTCGATTCGATTTAAGCTGATTGCCGGATTAATCATTTTAATGCTCCCCATTGTGACTTATCTGATCTATAACAACGTTTATTCCATCAAAGTCGTCAGAAATCAGGTTGCCGCTTCAATTAGCAGCACCGTGAGCCTATATATAAATATCGTAGATCAAAGCTTGGATTCCGTAGATGATTATTTAGTAAGGCTAATTATGGAAGAGAGGGGCTTTCTGCCGCTTGAGAAGGCCGCCTTCAAAGATCTTGATACCTATCAATTGGAGAAATACCGCGTGTTCCGAAAAATGGATGAAGATATGGTTTATAATCAAGCGCTTGATTTTACCTTTATCTATAATACGGCTAACGACGATATGTTGTTTGTGCCGAATCGGCAAAAGGAAAGAACGGATACGCCAAATTGGGATGAAGTGAGGAGTCCGTTAACCGAGTTGACCCGTTCGCGCCCGCTGGAGGCGGCGTTCGGGAATTCATGGTTCGACATTAAACTCGGGGATGACTTCTATGTTATGCGCGTTATGAGGTCGGGCAAGCAATATATAGGAATGGGGATTAATATCGATCTCCTGCTAAGCCCAATGGACCTATTCAATCTTGAGGGCGGAGCGCAAGTCGTATTCACCAACGAGCGGAATGAGCCGCTTGGGGATGAGCGATTTTTTACTGAACATGATATAAACTTGGCTTTTCAAAGCAATGAATATAGGCTAACCGGGAAAAATAACGATTTTCTCATCGTTGGGGAAACCTCATCCAAGGGGCCCTTTCATTTGGTGACGTTAGTGCCGGATGATCTGATTTTGGAACAGCTGCCCTATCTGTTGCGGATCACGTACTTGCTTGCCATTGCTTCCATATTAAGCGTAGCTCTTGCTTTATATGCGCTGCGAAAGGTTGTGCTATTGCCGATTCATCGGACTCTCGTTGCCATGCGCAAGGTTAAGGAGGGGTTCTTGGATGCACGGATACCCACCGCTCGTTCTTCCAACGAGTTCGAGACGATGAGCGATACATTCAACGGCATGGTAGCTGAAATTCAACAGTTGAAGTTCAACATTTACGAGGAGCAGATCATGACACAGAAAGCGGAGCTTCGGCAGCTTCAACTGCAAATTAACCCTCACTTTTTTTTGAATTCCCTTAATATCGTTTACTATCTGGCCTTGGATAAGAAGTTTTCTTTAATCCAAGAGCTTTCTTTGTTATTGATACAATATTTTCGGTTCATGTTTCAAAGCGGCGCGGACTTCGTTTCTCTTCAGGACGAAATTAAGCATACCGTCAATTATTTGCGAATTCAAAGCTTTCGTTTCCCCGGCAGCCTGACCTATGAAGTGGATTTGCCGGAGAAGCTGCATTCCGTTTCTTTGCCGCCCCTAGTCATTCAGACGTTTGTCGAAAATGCAATCAAGTATGCGATCGATACCGATCGGCAAACACATATCCAAATTTTAATCCGGGAATCCTCACATGATGAAATGAGTATCCGAGTCACGGATACAGGTCCTGGTTTTTCAGAGGAGTGGCTTAACAAGTTGCAGCAAAATAGGAATCCGATGTCCGATCAAGGAGAGCAGATCGGGATATGGAACGTGAAACGGAGGCTGGAGCTGCTCTATAACGATCGAGCAACGATTCATTTCAGCAACCAAGACGGAGCGGTTGTAGAGATCAGCATGCCAATGAAGAAGGAGTAGGCGCCTCCTGTCTTATCCAAACCGATAATAACGGAAATTTAAAAGAAGAATGTCGTGTTAGTGAAAGTGTGCTCCGCACGGTTCCGTTATGATGGATTCATAATGAGGCTTGAACAAGTAGGAATTAGGAGGCGAGAGCGATGCGGATCGGAGCTATTGAAGCTGGAGGAACAAAGTTTATTTGCGGAGTAGGCAATGAAAGAGGAGACATTTTCGAAAAAATCAGTTTCCGGACTACAAGTCCAGAAGAGACTCTTGGACAAGCGGTCGATTTCTTTCAATCGCGGCAGGTTGAAGCAATCGGCATAGGTTCCTTCGGTCCAATCAATCTGCAACAAAATAGCCCGAAATACGGCTTTATTACGACAACGCCCAAATTAGGCTGGTCCGATTGCAATGTGATTGGCATGTTAAGTCATCATTTTAAGGTTCCTTTCGGTTGGGATACGGATGTGAATGCGGCGGCACTGGGAGAAGCTTCTTGGGGAGCGGCAAAGGGATTAAATAGCTGTGCGTATTACACCATCGGCACGGGGATTGGTTTAGGCGTTTTTATAGAAGGACGCCTTGTTCACGGCATCATGCATCCGGAAGGCGGGCATATCGCTGTAAAACGTCACGAGTTGGATGCGTTCGATGGGAACTGTCCGTATCATCAAGATTGCTTGGAGGGAATGGCGGCAGGACCCGCTATCGAGGCTAGATGGAACCGAAGGGCCGAACAAATCCCCGAAGACCATGAGGCTTGGGAAATGGAAGCTTATTATATTGCTCAGGCTCTTGTCTCCACGATCTTGACCTTATCGCCGGAAAAAATAATTTTGGGCGGCGGAGTTATGAATCAATCGCATCTTTTTGCATCGATACGTAAGCATGTTCAACGCATGCTTAACGGGTATTTAAATATCGACGCGATAACTTCCGGGATTGATCAGTATATTGTACCTCCTGCATTGAAGGAGAATGCGGGTATATGCGGCGCGCTGGCTTTAGGAATTCAAGCGTTAAAGGACGCAAATAAATAAAGGTTTCAATTTTAAGACGAGTAGAACTGAAATTCAAAGGTCGCATAGCTGAATATTGAAAGCGCGTATCTCCCCTTATATCGGACAATAGAGAGGCAACAGGCTGTCCCATTGAAAACGTACGGAGGAGGTTAAGAATCGACAACGCGGTCTTTCTAGAGCAAGCATTGGACTAGTGAAATTCAACTTTAAGAGGGGGATGGAAAGCATGTTAAAAAAGACGTTATCTTATTCAGTTGCCGTGATCATGATTCTTGCGGTACTTGCGGGATGCGCGGGTAATGCAGGAAACGAAGGGGAAACTTCCGCAGGGAATGGTTCTTCCAAGGAAGTGTATACGGTCAATTTCGCATATCATGCGCCGAAGGAAGGCAATCAGGAAGAAGTAAACAAGCTTATCAACGAGTTGACGATGAAAGATTTGAATATGAAAGTGAATCTAATCCCGCTTAGCTGGGATACCTACAACTCGAAATTGCCTATGATGCTTGCGTCGGGCGAGCCTATCGACATTTCATTTGCCTTTTCGTTCAGCATGCCAAGCTTCATTGACGGCGGGTACATTGTAGATGCATCCGATTACACGGAGTATACCAAGGACATTTACGAGTTGCTCGGCGATGAGCTGGATGCCGGCTACATCGGGGATCAGCTTGCTGGCTTCCCAATGATGAGTTCGCGAGCGACACCGTCTGGAATCTTTGTAAGAAAAGATATCTTTGACGCTCTCGGCTATAAAGTGTCCGACTTCAATGTAACGACAGACGACTATTCCAGCTTTGATAAGATCACGGAAATGTTCGCTAAGGTAAAGGAACAATATCCCGATATAATACCATTCGACGGCTATCGGACATTTGGCCTAAATGCATTAACGTACGTGGATGGATTGGGTGACAGCTTCGGTGTCTTGGAGAACTACGGTCAGACGACAACCGTAACGAACTGGTACGAATCGGAGCAGTTCAAGCAATTCGCTACGTTGAACAGAAAATGGTATTCGGATGGATACTCCTCCAAGGATATCGCAGTGAATAAAGAATTAGGTCAAGCCAAAATGAAAGCCGGGAAAACATTCGCAATTTTTGCTTCATACGGTCCGAACGTCATTACGGAGTTGAAATCGCAAACGGGCTACGATGCCGTTATGATTCCGGTTTCCAATAAAATGAAATCCTCATTAGCGGTCAGCGGCGCAATGAACGTTGTACTAAGTACGTCCAAAGACAAGGCGAAAGCGTTCCAATTTCTGAATTGGGCGTACACGAACGCCGAGTTTAACGATCTCCTCAACTGGGGGGTTCCAGGAAAAGATTGGATCATTAATGACAACGGACAGGCGGATTACCCGTCGGGCATTACCTCATCGACAGTCAATTACCATTCGGACTACGGCTTTATATACCCGAATCAGTATTTGATGCATCCGTGGGCGGGCAGTCCGGAGGGGATCTGGGAAACGTACAAAAATTTCGATAGCGATGCATTGATTTCGAAGGCTTTCGGATTTACGTTCGACGCGGCTCCTGTGGCCATGGAGGTATCTCAGTTGAATTCGGTGCTTGCAAAATATGAAAATCCGATCAGTTTCGGTGCAGTCGATCCGGAGGCAAATCTTAAAAAGCTAAATGACGAGCTATATGCCGCAGGCTTGCAAAAGGTTATGGATGAAAAACAAAAACAGCTAGACGCTTGGTTGGCCAAGCAATAGTTACCACATTGCACGATTCGGGGGCTGCTTCTATCGGAATCCAGCCCCGAATCGGTTAAGGGGATATCGATCAACGATGAATAAGAAACTCGCCAACCTTAGAGAATATACTCCGCTCTATATCATGATGTTGCCCTGTGTCATTTATCTCATTATTAATAATTATATTCCGATGGTCGGGATCGTATCGGCATTTAAAAAGTTTCGCAGCTCCGATGGAATCCTCGGCAGTCCGTGGGTCGGACTGCAAAATTTCGAATACTTGTTTCGCTCAAGCGACCTGGCCATCATTCTTCGAAATACGATTCTTTATAACGGCGCGTTCATTATCGTAAATACGGTCGTTGGTCTCCTTGTAGCCATCTTAATTACAGAAATTAAGAACGAACGAATGAAAAAACTGTATCAAAGCTCCATTCTGTTGCCATTCACGATGTCGATGGTCGTCATTAGTTATATCGTCTTTGCATTTCTTAGTCATCAAAACGGCATGCTCAATAACAGCATTTTCACAAAAAATCCCGTTGAATGGTATAGCAATCCTACATGGTGGCCTCTGATTCTGATCGTAGTCGAGTGTTGGAAAAATGTTGGATATGGCGCTCTGATCTATATTGCGGGCATTACGACGATCGATCGATCCTTGCACGAAGCGGCAGCTATTGACGGGGCGGGCAAATGGAAACGGATTACGAATGTTACGCTGCCTTCGTTGGTTCCTTCCATTATTACGTTGTTCCTATTAAGCGTCAGCAGAATCGCTTACTCGGACTTTGGTCTGTTCTATTTGATTCCTCAAAATTCCGGAAGCTTATTCAATGTTACGGCAACGATCGATACGTATGTGTATAGCATGCTGATGGCTCCCGGCGGTATAGGGCGCTCGGCTGCCACAGGCTTGCTGCAAGCCGCGGTCGGATTGGTATTGATTATTTCGGCGAACGCGCTTGTCCGCAAATTGAGCTCCAAAGATGCGATTTTTTAGAAGGGAGGCCATATCTATATGATTGAAAATAAAGCATACCAGATTTTATTCAACTCTATCCTGTTGTTAGTCGCATTGCTCATGATTCTACCATTGCTATTGCTATTCATATCCTCTATCACGGACGAAAATACGTTGATTGCCAACGGCTATTCTTTCTTTCCATCCCAATTGAGTCTTGGCGCCTATGAATATATGGTTTCGAATTCTTCTACCATCTTGCGAGCGTACGGAATTACGTTTATTACAACTGCGCTCGGGACGCTCCTTGGCCTTACGATTACGGCCATGATGAGTTTCGGTTTATCGATCAAGAGCTTGCCGGGGAATCGGGTCATCAGTTTTTTCATATTTTTCACTATGCTCTTTAACGGCGGGTTAGTGCCGACCTATATCATGTGGACGAGCTTGGGAGTTGTCAACACGTTAGGGGCATATGTGTTTCCGTTCCTGTTGACGAACGCCTTCAGTATTATTTTGGTTCGGTCCTACTTAGCCTCGAACATTCCAAATGAATTATACGAATCTGCCAAAATCGACGGCGCGGGTTATTTCAGAATCTTTTTCCAGATGGTTCTTCCACTAGGGAAACCGATTTTGGCTACGATCGGACTTTTCTCGTGCCTGCTCTACTGGAATGATTGGCAGAACGCGCTATATTTTATCACAGATCCGGATCAGCTCAGTATTCAGGCATTGCTGAATAAGATGAATCAGAACATTCAGTCCGTCATCTCGAGCTCCGTTTCGTCAAGCTCAAGCGCTGTCACTAATTTACCTCAAGCCTCCATACGGATGGCGATCGCCTTCGTAGCGATTCTACCTATCCTCGTCCTATATCCGTTCCTGCAAAAATATTATGCAAGCGGAATTATGGGGGGAGCCGTGAAAGGCTAGCATTTCGCAAAAATCGGATAAGAGGATGGTTGAAATGGAAGTTAAAATGGCGATTGTCCCAGGGACGCCTAATGATGACAACAGGGAGTATTTGCCTGAAGCCATTAGAAATTCGGATATGGTTGTGAACGAGAATGGCAACAACTCGATGGTATATCCCGAAAGACTTAAGGAATATACCGATTCATTGGCTGACGGGATACCGGATACTTGGTATGAATATGTTCCGTCCTCTTATGACGGGACCCGCAAGGTGCCTCTGGTCTTGTCGATGCATGGAGGATTGATGACCGGATGGGGGCAGGCGATCTACTCCTCGTGGACGCTCGTAGCGGATCGGGAAGGGTTTATTGTCGTGTTCCCCAACGCTCACGAAAGACGAATATGGACTCTTGAAGTCGAGAAGAAAACGTTCGAGGTGTTAGGGGCGCCAAGCCCGAGCGGTTTTTACATGCACACGCCTCCGGAAAAGCCGGAAGATAACCATGATTTGAACTTTATACTTGCTCTGATTAACAGAATGTCGCACAAGTATAACATTGATGAGTCCAGAATTTTCATGCAGGGCATGTCCATGGGGGAAATCATGACGAATCAGTTCGCCCGGTATCATGGCCAGTGGCTGGCAGGGCAAGCAGGGTCGGCGGGCGTCACATGGCCGGAGGTCATTTTCGACGAGCAAGGAGACGTCATCAATCGCGCTGGTCCGCTGCCCGTCTGGCAGTCTCGCGTCGAGCATGAGAGTTTACCGCTGCATGAAGATGAGACAGAGGCGTTTGTAAAAAGAAATCGCGACTATTGGAAGCAAATCAATGGCTGCCAGCAATTACCGGAAATCAAAATTGTAGGCGAGGACAACTTTGCTTTTTACAAAGGCGAGCATGCGGACTTCGTTTTCCGAGACGTTAAGAATAGAGATCATGGGCAAACCTTTGATGACGCGGAGGTCGTATGGGACTACCTGTTCTCGGGCATACGGCGCGGAGAGAACGGCGAAATCATGAACTTCGAACCCTTAAGTCCAAGGAGAGGAGATGCATATGGCATCGCCTTGGCGGAGGGCAGCTCGAACGCGTACGTCAACAATCGTTTGGTTAAGATGAGCGGGCCTGCAAGGAAACATCAAAAACTGAAATATCATGGCCTTAGCGGCGACGCAATCGTAAGAGGAGAGTATTTCTTAGTGCCGGTCTCGTTTATCGGAGAGCTTTTTGAAGCGACGTATCTACCTGCCGATGGAGGGCTTTCCTCCGAATTGGTGCTGAAGGACGGGAGAAGACTGCAATTCGCCCGAGGAAGTATCGGCTGCGTTGTGGATAACCGCGTTCATTCCATGTATTGCGAAGCAGTATTTGGCAATGGGGAACTCTATCTTCCGATTGAATGGATTTGCAAGATGCTTTTTAACAACCACGTCACTTGCTTCGAAGACGTGCTGTATATTACCGATCACGATGCCGAGCTTTCCTTAAACATGGCCCTACTTATCCGTGACGAAATACTAACATAAAGCGGGTGGTGAGGACTCTATGAAGGACCTAAGCAAAGCAAGCGTCAMGAACGAAAAGGTGCAAACGGTCTGGAACAAGGCCTTTATTAATGTATTTGTGATGAACGTATTTCTAATGCTGGGATTGTTCATGACGAATGTGCTTGTCCCGACGTATGCCGAACATGTTGGAGCAACAGCTGCGATCGTAGGCTTAGTAACGAGTATGTTTGCGGTTACCGCGCTTGCGGTTCGTCCTATAGTGGGGCCGTCAACGAGCTATTTTCGGAACAATCGATTGCTTGCGGCTGCCGTTGTTATTACTATAGCAGCGTTCGTTTGTTACGGATTCGCCGAAAGTGTTTCGATGATCATTGTTGGGAGACTTCTTCACGGAATCGGGATGGGTTTTTTTGCGCCTGTAAGCATGGCCCTCGTCAGCGATACCTTGCCCAGTAACAAGCTTGCTTCGGGAATCGGAATATTTTCATTAGGGCAGGCAATCGCTACTGCCATCGGCCCGGCTATTGGCCTGGAATTGGTCCAACGATTCGGATATCGGGGAACGTTCTTCATCGGAGCTCTGATTATGGGGATTGTGCTGGTGCTCTCGCTGCGGTTGAAATCGGATCCCCCGGAAATGAAGAACGGCTTCAAGATCAGGTGGATCGACATTGTTGCCCGTGAAGTGATGGTTCCTGCGACAATCATGTTTTTTTTAGCAAGTGCTTACTCTTGCATTAACGCATTTATCCTCATTTATGGCGGGGCGGCAGGGGTAAAAGAAATCGGTCTTTTTTTCACATCTTACGCCATTTGTTTATTCATTTCCAGACCGGTTAGCGGAAAGTTAGCGGACAAGTACGGGGTGGATAAAACGCTTATTCCAGGCATGATCATCTTTGCGCTGTCGTTCATCTTGCTTAGTTATTCCAGTACGCTTCCAATGTTCTTAATATCGGGGGCCGTGTCGGCTTTCGGATACGGGATCTGTCAGCCTGCTCTTCAGACGCTTTGCATCCAGATGGTCTCCAAAGAACGGCGTGGCGTGGCTGGGAATACAATCTTTATTGGCGTCGATACCGGATATTTGCTGGCGCCTTCTGTCGCAGGCTTGATTGTAACGTTTATACAAAGCCATGGCGGAGACGAGATAGCGGGATATGCTGTCATGTTTCAGTTCATGACAATACCAATTTGTATGGGGCTCATACTCTTTTTATGGAAACGAAAAACAATCCTTTCACAAATAAAAGATAGAAATTAGAGATCAGGAGGCAGCTTCAATGTCCATTGCAACTTTGAATTTCGAGAGTGAATACTTAAAATCGAATCACCAGATCAGCATTATTTTGCCCAACAAGCCTCGGGACCTCCCTGCTAAGGACTACTACGAAAGCCAAAAGAAGTATAAGGTACTATGGCTTCTCCACGGCACGTACGGCGACCATACCGATTGGCTTCGTAGAACGAACATCGAATTGTACGCTTGCGAAAAAGACCTCATTGTCGTGATGCCGAGCGCTCTCAATAGCAATTATTCGAACTGGGATAGCAGCATGCTTGGTTTCGGCATGTACGACTACTTGACTAAGGAGCTCATGTCATTGATTTACAACTGGTTGCCGGCGTCAGACAAGCGCGAGGACAATTTTATTGCGGGTCTTTCCATGGGCGGACGAGGCACCATAAAATTTGCTGCAAATCATCCTGATAAATTCGCTGCCGCTGCCGTATTATCCGCTGCCCCCGTCAATTTACAGAACTTGACGGAAGAGGATTTGCTCAAAGACGACTTTTTTGCCCGTCGCATGCGCGGAATGGTGGAAAACGCGGGGGGATTGCAGGCATTTAAAGACTCCTCCGAAAATGTATGGGATATATTGGACTCCCACGCGGGGAGCGGCAGACTGCCCCGGCTTTTATTCGCCTGCGGCACCGAGGATGCGATGATATACGAAAATCTGCTTCTCTTCAAAAAACATGCCGATGAAATGAAGCTTGGAGCCGAGTTTTGGACACTGGAAGGGTACGGACATGAATGGAGATTTTGGGACTTGGCCATTCAGCGCGCGCTTGAATTTTTCGGCCTTGAGGATACAGGGGCAAGTCCATATTAGAGCGAGTAAGAAAGGATCGTGACCACATGAATCAGAAAATCGTCATTATTCCCGGAACGCCAAACGATGATAATCGCGAGTATCTCCCTGAGATGATCAAAACCACGGATATGGTCGTGAATGAGAATGGAAACAATTCCCAGGTTTACCCTGCGAGATTGTCCGAATATACGGATATGGTGTTGGACGGCATTGAACATACTTGGTACGAATACGTTCCGGCTTCCTATGACGGAACGAGGGATGTGCCGCTAGTCTTATCGATGCATGGAGGATTAATGACAGGGTGGGGGCAAGCCGTCTATACTTCCTGGACGCTTGTCGCGGAGCGCGAGGGTTTTATCGTTCTTTTCCCGAACGCCGGCAAAGACAAATTTTGGATTGTTGAAACGGAGAAGGAAAAGATCGAAGAAGCGCTTTCCTTTAAAGTGGAAGGAAAATCGATGCATTTGCCTCCTGACAATCCCGAGGACAACCAGGATATGAATACGGTTCTCGAGCTTATCGAACGGGCAAAACACAAATACAAAGTCGATGAGGGCAGAATTTTCATCCAGGGAATGTCGATGGGGAATATGATGACGAGCCAGATGGCGCGGTACCATGGCAAAGTATTTGCGGGCAAGGCGGGATCCGGCGGGCCATCAAGTCCTGGCGTGTTATTCGATAAAAACGACGAGCTCCTGAATCAAGCGGGGCCGCTTGCGGTTTGGCAGACTCGGCTTGAGCACGATCAGGTACCGCCTCATTTCCATGGCGATACGGACTATGTCGTCAAGCGAAATCGCGAGTATTGGAAGCGCATCAATCAGTGCCGCGAATTGCCGGAAATCAAAATCGCGGGAGAGGATAACTTCGCCTTCTACAAAGGCGAGCATGCGGACGTTGTATTCCGCGACGTCAAAAATAGGGACCATGGACAAACCTTCGACGACGCAGAGGTCGTATGGGATTATCTATTCTCGGGCATCCGACGCGGAGAGAACGGCGAAATCGTGAGCTCCGAGCCTCGAATACCGAGGAAAGGCGATGACTATGCCATTGCCTTGGCAGCGGGCAGCGCCAACGCGTATGTTAACAATTCCTTGGTTGCGATGCGCGGACCTGTTAGGAAGCATCAAAAGCTGAAGTATCATGGACTGAGCGGAGATGCCATTGTAAGAGGCGAGTACTTCATGGTGCCGGTCTCATTCCTTGCGGATGTATTCGACGCAACGCATCGCGCTGAGCACGGTGGACATTCCGTTGAGCTGCAGTTTAAGGACGGGATGACGATGCAATTTGCCCGTGGCAGTATCGGGTGCGTCGTGGACAACCGCGTGCACTCCATGTATTGCGAAGCGGTGTTTAAAGACGGGGAGCTCTATATCCCCATCGAGTGGATTTGCAAGAGACTATTCAATAACAACGTCTCCTCCTGCGGTGATGTCCTCTATATTACCGATCATCATGCTGAGCTGTCACTGAATATGGCGCTTCTTATCCGCGATGAAATATTGACAAAGGATGGAGCGTAGCCGATGGCCGTTATCAAAATGAACTTTCTGTCCCAAGCGCTGAACATGCAAACAAATATTACAGTTGTTTTGCCCACCTTCAGCTTTGCCGACAGTATGGAAGGCATCGGCGCGAGCTACCTGCCTGGAATGAAATATCAAGTCCTGTATTTACTTCATGGCGGAATGGGAGACGACAGCGATTATGTGAATTTCACCAATATTGTTCGCTACGCGGATAAGCACAAGTTGGCTGTCGTTATGCCTGCCGCTAATAATTCAAGCTACACGGATTATGACGGGACGGATTTTTACACGTATATCTCGGAAGAATTGCCTAAGCTTTGCGAAACGATGTTCCCTGTATCTTCTCAAAGGGAGGATACGTTTATCGGAGGCCTGTCGATGGGCTCTCATGGGGCAATGAAGATCGCAATGAATCATCCGGAGAGGTTCGCGGCCGTACTATTGATGTCAGGGGCGTCCTATCGCCCTGGCGTTCCAAGCGTAGTCAAAACGGTAGACGGTACATTTCACTTCGATGTCGACATAGCTGTCCCTCTAAAGAGTAGTCTTCAGGCGAAACTGGATGATCCTGAATATATTCGGGATACCGTGAATGACGTGTATAGCATAGCCAGAAGAAATGCCCAGGAAGGCAAGAGACTTCCCACTGTTTTTATTCGCGTCGGTGACTGCGATCACGCTCTCTATCGTACGATTCAGGCGGAGAAGGATCTTAAAGAGTGGGGCTATGACACAAGAATGGAGATTGTACCTGGAAAGGGACATGATTGGGATTTCTGGGACGAATCGCTGCGTATCGCTATCAGCGGCTGGTTGCCTCTGCGACATCAAGCCATCTATCCCCAAAATGAGAAAACGGAGGAAAACAAGTGAAGAAAATAGCAAACCAAGTCATGTTGATCACTTATGCGGACAGCATGGGCAACCATTTAAAGGATCTGTACGCCATACTGGACGAGCACTTCGACGGAGTGTTCGGCGGGGTTCATATTCTCCCCTTCTTTCCCTCCTCGGGCGATAGGGGATTTGCGGTAATCAACTATGACGAAGTCGACCCGGCATTCGGCAATTGGGATGATATCAAGAAATTTTCCGAAAAGTACTATCTCATGGCAGATTTCATGATTAACCATGCTTCCATCCGAAGTGAAGAATTTAAGGATTATATGAAGAACGGCGACGCCTCGCCCTACAGCGACATGTTTATCCATTGGGACAAGTTTTGGCCGAATGGCGAGCCTACGGAAGAAGAATTGGAAACTCTCTATCGCAGGAAGCTTCAGGGTCCGTATAAGGAGTTTACCCGCGATGACGGGAAGGTCGTCAAGATCTGGAATACGTTCTTCGAAGAACAGGTGGATATTGATCCGTGGGCTTCCTCCACGCAGGATTACTACGAACGGAATTTGGGACGCATTGCCGAGTATGTCCCGCTCATCCGATTCGATGCCTTCGCCTATGCGTCCAAAAAACCGGGTACGAGCTGCTTCTTTGTCGAACCGGAGGTATGGGACGTGCTGGATATCGGCATGAAGCCGATACGGGATCGCGGTACGGAAATGCTGCCGGAAATCCACGAAAACTATAAGATTCAGTTGAAAATGGCGGAGCAGGGACATTGGGTATACGACTTTGCGTTGCCGATGCTCATGCTTCACGCCTTAATGACCGGACGTACGGACCGATTGGTGAATTGGATGAAGATTTGCCCTCGCAAACAATTTACGACTTTGGATACCCATGACGGCATCGGAGTCGTCGACGTGGTTGGGCTGCTCGATGATGAAGAGATTGATTTCGTGAGGGAAAGAGTAAATAAGAAAACCGAAGAGCTTCAGCAATATTACAGTCTGCCAGCCGGTGTAGTGAAAATGTCGGGAGCGAAGGCCAGACAATATCAGCTTATGAGCACCTATTACTCGGCCCTCGACGAAGACGATGAAGCCTATCTTCTTGCGCGAATCGTTCAGCTTTACGCTCCTGGTATTCCTCAAGTTTACTATGTGGGAATGTTGGCCGGTGAGAATGATGTTGAATCCCTGAAACAAATAGGCGAGCCGCGGAGTGTAAACCGCCACAATTATAGCAAGGAAGAGATTGAAGAACGGTTGCAAGTTCCGATGCTGCAACGACTGCTTGAAATGATGCGCTTCCGCAATGCCTATCCGGCCTTCGACGGCGAGATTGAGATCGATGATCAAGCGGAAAACGGATCATTAGGAATCACTTGGCGGAATGGGGAGCACTGGACGGCGCTTCATGCGGACTTCAGGACCAAACAATATCAGATTACGTACGCAGACGAGAATGGAATGAAGGCTACTCTATAGGAGGCGGAGCATGGCGATTTTGCGGTACAATTTTCGCTCGGAAATATTGGGCTTAAATACGAATGTCACGGTATGCTATCCGACAGGTTCCTTGACGACAGGCTTAGGCTACCAACATCCTATGCTTAAGAGCGACGACAAGATGCCTTATGAACGAGGCATGAAATTTCAAACGGTATACGTGCTTCACGGTGGCGGGGAAGACGATACGATACCATACCGTTATACAAGGCTAGAGCAGTATGCCGAAAAAAACATGGTTATGCTAGTCTCTCCTTCCGTAAATGACAGCCTTTATATGAACACGACTTACGGTTACAAGTATTTTGACTATTTAACGCAAGAGCTTCCCATGGTGGTGCAATCCTTATTCGCATCCGCTGTCGGCAGGGAGAACACGTTCGTGATCGGAATGGCGATGGGCGGAAACGGAGCGCTTGGCTTAGGTCTGATGCGTCCCGATCTTTATGAGGCGGTTGTCAATTTGTCGGGCGGCATCGGTGTCACGTTGGACCGGGAGGAATATGTACGGAGCTTGAATTGGCATTTCCCTAGGGTTCGCGACACCTTGCTCGGAGAGAGCGAATTCATTGGCTCGGAACACGACTTAAGATGGTTCGCGGAAAAGAATTTGGCTGATGGAGTGAAGGTTCCGCAGTTTTTTATTGGGGTAGGCGAAGAGGACTTCATTCGCGATCGAGTTTTTGAAGACTATGCCATTTTGAAACGGTTAGGTTACAACGTATTCTACGAAGAAGCCGAAGGGATGAAGCACGACTTCGATATGTGGGATATTTACTTGGATAAAGCGCTGAGTACGTGGTTGCCTCTCAAGCGGGAACCCATTTACGAATCAAATAAGAATGTGGTTTGAGCGTATAAGGGAGAAAGAAAAGGAGGAAGGACAGAATGGACTTTTTAAGCAAAGTTGCTCCGGAGCTTAGACAGGGCTTGGAAGTATTACCTGTACTGCGATTGCCCGAAGATTTGCCTATGGCGAGGCAATTCTCTCCTCCGCCGGTCGATAAATCAGACGCCGTCCTCACGACAGAGCGACAAATTGCCGGTGCGGAAGATAGCGAGATGCTGGTCAAGATCTACCAGCCGGCTCAAAGGGGGACGGATCAGCTGCCTGCCCTGCTTTGGATTCATGGCGGAGGATATGTGCTGGGCCATCCTAGCGGAGATGATGCGCTTTGCCAACAATTCGTGGAAGCTGCCGGCTGCGTTGTCATTTCCCCCGATTATCGATTGGCCCCGGACCATCCTTATCCGGCAGCCATAGAGGATTGCTACGCCGCATTGGTCTGGGCTGCAAGCTCTTCCGAACAATTGAATATTGATCGATCAAGAATTGCGGTGGGTGGAGCAAGCGCGGGTGGAGGACTGGCTGCGGCGCTAGCCTTGCTGGCTCGCGATAGAGGCGGGCCTGCCATCTGTTTTCAAATGCCGTTATACCCAATGATAGACGATCGCAACGTGACTCCCTCCAGCCACGAAATTACGTATCCTCCGGTTTGGAATAGAGCGAATAACGAAGCGGCTTGGAAGTTGTATCTCGGCGAACTCGCTCACGAAGACATTCCGCCTTATGCTGCAGCCAGCCGCGCAACGGATCTGGCTGGACTGCCTCCTCTATATACATGCGTTGGACAATTGGACCCGTTCCGGGATGAAACCATTAACTATGTCGCACGTTTAGCGCAAGCTGGCGTCGATGTGGAATTCCATCTTTATCCTGGCGGTTATCATGGATTCGAGATAGTCGTACCGGAAGCTGAAATCAGTAAACGGGCCAAAAAAGGATATATGGATGCGCTAGCGAGAGCTTTCAATCGTTAGATCGAATGAAAGACAGAGATAAAAACCTTGTGTGATCGCAATGGCAAACGCCTTACATGTTTAAGCAGCCAGTCGTCGGAAATCAACCGGTGACTGGTTATTTAGTTTTTGCCCGAAATGCAGCGCCGGCCTTGTCCCGCAACCCCATTGGGCGATTGTAAAAGGAATGAGCCAAATCCATCGATGCCAGTCAGATCCGCGTGATCTGATTGGTTTTTTTGTTGAATAGGCTACTTCCTATATGGCTTGCGATATTCAGTAGGCGACTTCCCGACTATTTTCTTGAAGACCGCGTTGAACGAACCGTTGTCATGATAGCCGACAAGCTGCGAAATCATACTGATTTTGTGCGAGGATTCGCGTAATAGCTCACAGCTTTTTTGGATGCGGGTATTTTGTAAATACGATCTAAAGGGTTGACCGAAATGTTTGAGAAAAAGACGCTGTAAGTGCCTATTGCTCCACTTCGAAAAATGAGATAGATCCGTTAAGGWGATGGATTCAGATAGATGTTGTTCAATAAAGTTTATTATTCCGGTGAAATCGGCATTGTCCATTGTCGACATATCGTTAGTTGCGATCTTAAGCCTGTATACGAGAGTAATCAATTGGCTTAATAGTGCGTGCAGCATCGTTTTGGTACCGATATTTGGAACGGACATTTCGCGGTAGAGCGTACTCATCAGTCGTTCAATCGAGCCGTCTCTATCGAATACGGTGAAGTAGGATTGCGTTTTATTTTCCAGCGTCGCTAGATGCTCCATAATCGAAGCATCCTCGATTTTCGAAGATAATATTTCAATCATTTGCCTATCAAATAAGCAATTGTAGACGATTAGCGGTTCTTCGCTGTACTGAGGAGTGGAAGGACGGAACACATGAGAAACRCCGACGGGTATGGCATACAACATGCCTTTATGCACGGGAAAAGTCTCATGCTCAATATGGTGAAATCCCTTTCCTTCGGCGACATAACAATACTCGATGAAGTCATGAGAGTGAAAGGGAACGGTAAAGTCTTCTGCATAGCGGTTTATGTATAGATGCAAGTTGTTTTGCAAGAAAAACTCACTCTTGAATAGTGCACTATTCCGATTCATTCGAAATTCACCTCTATTATTAAAATGACGCATTCACGGATGTTTTTTGTCCTGATTAGCACATGTTTTGTTGATTTCAATCGTTATTATTATAAATTAGGACCAATATAAAAATCTATACAGATCGTTGATCGTGAGAGGAGCAGCCAAGAGAACATATGAACGGTATCTGGCGAAGATCGATATTAACAAAATTGTTTATGCTCTTTTGCTTGACCGTGTTGCCTACCTATGTGCTATCCGTCGTCCTATACAAATGGGGGACGGAGGAGGTTGTTGAGAAAATCAACACGTCCTCCTATTCGCAGATGACGCAGTACATGGATCGGCTGGAGCAAGAGGTGCTGCGCATGCAGGCGATTCAATACGAATTTCTGAATGACAGGGACTTGGATCGATTGTCTACCATCGTCGATTATATGCCGTGGCTAGAGCAGTTCTACGCTCTTCGGGGGTTAGGGCAACGAATTAATATGATCAAGAACAGCAGTGCTTATGCCAAAGACGTAAGTATTTTTTTGACGCGGGCCGGAAAAGTGATTTCGACCTCCGGGGGGATTAGTCCCCTTGAAGATGTGTCAGGGCTCGACATAAGAAATTTGGACCCAAGCTCCAAATCTCTYGTCGCCTATCGTCAGGGTGAACTGTACGTAGACTTCTATAATATAGTCACCGACTTCTCGGATACGAACCTGCCCTTGTTCAAAATCGAGATCATGCTGGACAAGACCGTTTTTCAAGCCGATCTCGAGCACTTCGGCGGGGAAGAGGTTAACGTTCTCATGCTATCGGATTCAAGTACGAGCCGCGTAATCGGCAAAAGCAATGTCGATGAGCCGAATCTGGCGGAGATGCTCGACGAGGCTAATAAACGGAAAGGAAACGGGGAGAAGCAGGGTTGGGTCGAACCGATTACGATTAATCAAATCGAATATTCGATGTTGGTCGTCAAGTCTGAAGAGCTGAACATGACTTTCGTTAAGTTCGTTCGCAAAGGTCAATATTTGGAGTCGCTAGAGAAATACACGGTCTGGTTTTGGGCGTTTTCCGTCATATCGTTTCTAGCCATTTCAATGTTTGTTATCTCTATGTATAAGGTGGTCTACAATCCGCTGCGCAAGCTGTCTTCGGCGTTCAAGCGGGTAGAGAGCGGCAATCTGAACATGACCATTACGGATTCCAGCAATAATGAATTCGGATTTATATACCGATCCTTCAATCGGATGGTCCATGAGCTTAAGGTGTTGATTGAACAAGTGTACGAGCAGCGGATCTTAACGCAGCGGGCGCAGATGAAGCAGCTCCAGTCTCAGATTCATCCCCATTTCCTCTACAACAACTTTCRGATTATATACCGAATGGCGAAGCTGGAGGATCATGAGAATTTGGCTGATCTGTCGCTTAAGCTCGCGCAGTATTATCAGTACGTCACGCGCAACACAAGCGATGATGTACCGCTCGCCAGGGAAGTGGAATTCGCTCGCATGTACGTCGATATTCAATCCGTCCGATTCCAGAATCGGCTCGTCGTGCAATTTGCGGAATTGCCTCCAGACTGTGGGCATATTATGGTTCCTCGCCTTATTTTGCAGCCGGTGCTGGAAAATACGTTCGAGCATGGGCTGAAGGACAAGGCGGCGGATGGCCGATTATCGGTTTCCTTCGGGATGGAAGAAGAACAGTTCACGATCTCGATTGAAGATAACGGAGACGCTTTGACAAGCGAGGAGCTGCAGCGGCTGCAGACTCTGTTCAACACCAGTGGTTCGGCAGATGCGGAAGTAACCGGTCTGGTGAATATTCACCGAAGAATCCAAATTAAATTCGGCAAGACGAGCGGCATGCGGGCGACCCGCGGCAGCTTGGGCGGTCTGAAAATCACGATTGCGTTATCGAAGGAGGCGAATAACGATGTATAGGCTGCTCATCGTCGACGACGAGCCTGTCATAGTCGAGGGACTGTACCATTTATTCCAGCAGGTTACCGATATGGAGCTTGATATTATAACGGCTTATTCGGGCAACGAAGCGCTGGATTGGCTGAACCGTACGAGAATCGACATTGTACTGTCAGATATTCAAATGCCGGGCTTGAATGGCATTCAGCTTATGGAGGAAATACAGCAGCGCTGGCCGGCATGCAGAGTCGTCATGTTCACGGGATACAGTGATTTCGATTATGTGTATCGTTCGATCCGTCATGAAGGCGTCCGTTACTTGCTCAAGAGCGAAGGTGACGACGTCGTATTGGATACGGTCAGAAAAATGGTTGCCGAGATCAGGGACAAGCTGAAGGCGGAACAATGGACGGAGCTCATCGAGAGCCAAATGAGGAATGAGCTGCCCCTCTTGCAAAAGGAGTTCATCCTGGACGTTCTCTATGATCCCGCCACGGCAGAGGCATTGATGAATGGCCAATTGGAACGTCTGCAAATTTCGCTTAGCAGCGATCGTCACGTTATTCCGTTAATCGCGCGTCTTGACCCCTGCGATAATCCAATCACCATGGATGAGCAGACGAGACAGCTTTATACACTTAAGCAAGCTCTCGAGCGATGCTTGGAGGAACGGTTTCGTTTCGTTGCGATCTCGTTAAAACATACGTTATGGTACGTAATTGTCCAGCCTATCGAACTTACGCAAGTTAGCGATGCCGCCTTGTATGTAAGGGAAGCTTTGGCTGTTGCGCAGCGTATCTGTTCGGAGTCGTTCGAGCTGTCCGTCTCTTTCGTCCATTCGGCAAATGAGGTGAGCTGGAGGGGGCTGGGGCGTGCCTTTCCCTATATGAACGGACTTCTCGATTACCGAATTGGACAAGAGAAGGAAGTGATTTTGTCCGAGMCGATCGAGCAAGCGGATGTCTCGAAGGGACTTTCCGCGGAAAGGCTCAAACTCGTGGAAGGTTATTTAATGAGCGGCAATGATAAAGGCTTTGTTGCATTCATAGAAGAATGGATCGGCAATGAGGAAAGCTTTGGCGGAAGAACAACGCAAGCTTATGCGGAAAATTACTATACATTGATCGTTTATTTGCTTCAATCGTTTCAACGTTGGGACTTAACGGAAAAGCTGTCTACGCTCGTCGATCTGCGGGCGTTGCTCCGATTGGACAGCTATCGTTCATACGAGGAGATGCTCGGTTTATTCCGCAGGCTGGGTGAGAGCGTCGTGCGTCTCCGGAAGGATGAGGAGGCGGATCAATTGGAGCGGCCGATTCGATTTCTGCAGACCTACATTAAGGCACATCTGGCGCAGGACTTATCGCTGGTCAAGCTGGCGGAGCTCGTTCACTTTAATCCTTCGTACTTATCCAGGCTGTTCAAGCGGGTAACGGAGGAGAACCTATCGGATTACATCAACCGGATGCGGATCGAACGATCGCTAGAGCTGTTGTCTGATCCCGACATGAAGGTTCAACATGCAGCGACGTCCGTTGGTTTCATATCGGTATCCTACTTCAATCGGGTATTCAAGAAGATGGTCGGCAGTACGCCGCAGTCGTATCGGGATGCACGCCAAAGCAAGTCAATATAGGAGAAGAAAACAGCGGCCAAGGTCAAGATCGGACGATATGAAAGCGCATACCCGCGCGGGATAATAAAGGAGCAACATAAATCAAGAAAGCAAAACGATGGGGAGGTCGGAATGATGAAGATGAGAAAGAAGTCCGGCATATTGCTGCTTGTTGTTGTTCTGCTTGTTTCTTTGTTGGCTGCGTGCTCGAACAAGGCAGACAATGACGGCAAGAAAACGCAGACTAGCGAGCAAAGCGGCAATGGATCAGATGCACCAAGCGGAGAAGAAGAGGTCGGTGATCCTTTCGGAAGGTACGAGGAGCCGGTTGAGATTACGTTCGCGGGTTATATCGACGATACGATGCAAAAGAATTTGCTCGTTGATGGCCTTTCTTACGAAGACAACCAATGGACAAAAATTATTGAAGAGAGGCTCAACATCAAAGTGAAATACAAGTGGATCTCCAAGACGGGAGAGCAGTCCGCGCAGAAAATGAACCTCGCGCTCGCATCGGGAGACATTCCCGATATACTCTTGCTCGACCCCGTGCAGCTGAGCCAAGCGGCGCGAGCCGATATTTTGGCAGACATAAGCCCTTACATGGAGCAATATATGTCGACTGAAGTGAAGGGACTTGTGTCGCGGATCGGGGAATCGGCGAAGCAGGCAGCGACATTCGACGGCAAGGTTCTGGGCTTCCCGAGCACGAACGACCTGGCACCGGAAACCGGCTTCCTATGGTTACGCTCCGATTGGCTGAAGAAGCTGAACCTGGAGCTGCCGAAATCATGGGCGGATGTCAAGGCGATCAGCAAGGCGTTCGCGACGCAGGATCCGGACGGGAACGGCAAAAATGATACGTTCGGTCTTTCTCTTAGCAATGATTACAACACGATCGAAGGCGTAATGAACGGCTTCCATGCCAATACGAAGATATGGGTGGAGAAGGACGGCAAGCTGGAGTTCGGAGGCATTCAGCCCGAAGCGAAGGCAGCTTTGGCGGAGCTGGCCGACATGTACAAAGCCGGAGAGATCGACAAAGAATTCGGTCTTAAGGGCGGAGATAAAATCGCCGAAGGAGTAGCGAACCAGCAGATCGGTATGACATACGGTCCGTTCTACCTGTCCCTGCATCCGCTTGGCGAGGCGCTGAAGTCGAATCCCGATGCGGATTGGACAGCGGTCTTGATTCCATCGATCGACGAGAAGCCGGTTATGAGCACCTTCACGCTCGGCTACGGCAGCTTCTTCACGGTACGCAAAGGCTTCGAGCATCCGGAAGCGCTAATCAAGCTGCTTAACCTCTATTACAAAATGTACACCGAGGATTATGCCCAGTACGGCGTCAGCGGGAACGGCAAAGAAAATTGGAGGCTTTCGCCTGTCGAGATACGCGATGTTTCCAAGAACGTCAATACGTACTTGGCTATCAAGGATGCTATTGCAAGCGGCGATACGAGCAAGCTGATCGGCGAACAGAAGGCGATGTTCGACAACGTGGACAAATTCCTGAAGGGCGACGCGTCCATGTGGGGCTGGTACAAGGTGTTCGGAGAAAACAGCACGGAAGCGGGCATCAAACAGTTAATGGACAACAAGCAATATGTTCAAGACAAGTTCGTAGGCTCGCCGACGAAGACGATGATTACGACAATGACAACGTTGAACAAACTTCGCGAGGAGACGTTCTACAAAATCATCATGGGCAACTCGCCGACCGACGAGTTTGAATCGTTCGTGCAAAGCTGGAAGAAGCTTGGCGGCGAGCAAATCACGAAGGAAGTCAACGAGTGGTACGACGGCGTAAAGTAACATTTTAATTGCGATCAAGGACTAAGCAGCGGCGGTTAACCGAGTACTGCGGCGCTTCGCTGCTTAGACGATCGCGATATGACATTTAACCGAGGTGGACGATTATGAAGGGCTTCAGAAGTTCCAAAACCTTTTCGCTGCATATGATGCTTCTGCCCGCTGTCCTGCTTGTGCTCGTCTACAGCTATGGCCCGATGATCGGCGTGGCCATTTCGTTCCAGGATTTCATTCCTGCGAAGGGGTTGTTCGGCGAGCAGGAATGGGTCGGATGGGACAATTTCAAATACGTATTCAATATGCCGAATTTCATGCAGGTCATTATGAACACGATCACGATCGCTTTATTCAAAATCGTGCTTATCCTCATCGTTCCGATCGTGTTTTCGCTGCTGATCAATGAAATCAAAGGAAAGACGCGCAAGAAGCTGGTCCAGACAAGCATTTATCTTCCCCATTTTCTTTCATGGGTTATACTGGCGGGCATTTTGCTCGATGTTCTGTCTCCTTCCACGGGGATCATCAACAAATTTTTGTCCGTTCTTGGCATCGAGCCTATTTTTTTCCTTGGAGACAACAATTGGTTTCAATTCACGATTATTACATCGGATATTTGGAAAGAGTTCGGTTTCAGCACCATCATTTATTTGGCTGCCATTACGGGAATCAACCCGTCCTATTACGAGGCGGCCGTAATTGACGGAGCTAACCGTTATCATATGATGCGATTTATTACGCTGCCTGCCATCTCCTATGTCATCGTGCTGCTCGGGGTGTTAAGCCTGGGCAACGTGCTCAATGCCGGCTTCGACCAAATCTTCAATCTGTACAGCCCTCAGGTATACGAGAGCGGTGATATTTTGGACACGTTCGTCTACCGATTCGGACTGATGGACGCACAATTCGGTCCGGCTACCGCTGTAGGATTGTTTAAATCGGTTGTTTCCTTCGTATTCATTACGGGCTCCTATTGGATTKCCGTGCGCTTCGCAAACTATCGCATCTTTTAACGGGAAAGGAGGGATCTCCAATGAACGTATTCAGCGGAAAAAAGATAAAAGCTTTCGATGTATTCAACGGGTTGTTTCTAACGGCGGCGGTGCTGCTATGCGTGCTGCCGTTCGTTCATATATTGGCCGTCTCGCTTAGCTCGAGCACGGCAGCTACGAAGGGAGTCGTCACCTTTTGGCCGGTCGAATTCAACTTATATGCTTATGATTTCGTATTGGGCCGAATCGACTTTTGGAGGGCCATGTACGTATCCTTGGAGCGCATATTGATCGCCGTGCCGATCTGCATGCTGCTCACTGTTCTTGTGGCGTATCCGTTGTCTAAGGATCATTCGATCCTGAAGTCGCGCTCCGCGTATGTTTGGTTTTTCTTCTTCACGACCATATTTAACGGAGGGCTTATTCCGACTTATTTTATAGTCAAAGAGACCGGCCTTATGGATTCCGTCTGGTCGCTCGTATTGCCGGGCGCCGTGCCTGTATTCAATATCATCGTATTGCTTAACTTCTTCCGTCAGTTGCCGAAGGAGATGGACGAAGCTGCCGTGATGGATGGAGCGGGGCACTGGACTGTGCTGTGGAAAATATACATCCCTACCTCGATGCCGTCGCTTGCGACGCTGCTGTTGTTCGTCATCGTGTTTCACTGGAATTCCTGGTTTGACGGCATGATCTATATGAACGATCCGACGCATTTTCCGATGCAGACGTATTTAAGGACCGTCGTAACGATGCCGGATCTAAGAAACGTAACGCTCGAAGATTTGGAGAATCTAAAAAACCTTTCGGAGCGGACGGTCAAAGCTTCGCAAATTCTTGTTGGCGCGCTTCCGGTATTGATTACCTATCCGTTCCTGCAACGGTATTTTGTTAAAGGCATGGTTATCGGCAGCGTTAAAGGGTAACGGGAGGAGAAGTCAAAGCAATGATCCTATCTAATTTGCTAGTGCAATATTTGAAAAATCCGATCGGGCTGGAGAGCATGAATCCTTTGCTTAGCTATACGCTGACGTCGGACGTCTCTCATCAAGCGCAAACGGCTTATCGCATTCTAGCCGCTTCAACACAGGAGCATCTGCGGCAAGAAATCGGCGATGTATGGGATTCCGGAAAAGTATTCGATTCGAGACCTTTCGCTATCGAATATGCGGGCAAACAGCTGAGGTCCAGACAACGAGTGTTTTGGACAGTGAAAGTATGGGATAAGGAGGATATCGAGTCCGAGTGGAGCGAGATCGCGGTTTGGGAAATGGGACTGCTTAACGAGTCGGATTGGACCGCTAACTGGATTGGGCATGGGGACGGCATGAACGCGAATCCGTCAGCGGCGCCGCAAGTTGCGTACGACTTCGAGCTGAAGAGCGAACGGAAGATTGCTCACGCGCGCGCTTATATAAGCGGGTTGGGACTATTCCACGCCACGTTAAACGGCCAGAGGCTGGACGATGCCTTTTTTCATCCTGGCGAAAGCGATTATTCGCAGACCGTTTATTATGAAACCTTCGATGTGACGAACATGCTGCGACGCGACTCGAATGCGATAGGCATCGTAATCGGCAACGGCCAATACGTCAACTTTAAGGTAAATCCGGTCATGACGCTTGAGGATGGGACAGAAGCGCCCGAGCATCGGTATCAGAAAAATGACAGCGGTTATACAAGGGAAGGGATCTACGGGGAGAAAAAGGTGCTCGCTCAAGTAGAGGTCACCTACGACGACGGCGAAGTCGAGATCGTTGCGGCAACGGACGAGACTTGGAAGCTGACGGACAGTCCGATTACGTTCAATAACTGGTATGGCGGCGAAGATTACGATGCCACTGTAGAGTTAGATGGCTGGGACTTACCGGGCATGGACCGAACCGGTTGGAATGATGCGGCCATCATGAAGAAGCCTCTGGGAACATTAAGAGGAAGAGAATTTCTTCCTATACGGATGATCGAGAAGTTTCCCGCCGCTTCCGTTACGAAGCTGGATAACGGCAACTGGCTCGTTGATATGGGGAGGAACGTTGCCGGATTTCCGGAGCTCGTTCTCCGCGGTACGACTGCGGGCGATCACGGGACCGTTATCTCCATGTATCCGGCGGAGATGCTGAACGCGGAAGGAACAGGCGTCGATCAAGCATCTTGTACGCAAAGCGAGTCGAAGAAATATAACTGCAGCATTACGAATCGTTATACCGTGAAAGGCGTTGGCGATGAGGCTTGGCATCCGATCTTTTGTTATCAGGGGTTTCAATTCGTAGAAGTATCCGGGTTTCCAGGTGAAGCAACAGTAGATAATTTCAATTGCTGCGTACTAAGAGCGGCCAACGAGAAGACGGGGACGTTCGAGACTTCCGATTCGGTCTTGAACAGGGTCCATGAATTAACGGAACGCTCGATCGAAAGCAACATGTATTTTTCATTTACGGACTGCCCGCAAATCGAGAAGTTGGGTTGGCTGGAGACGTCGCATCTCATGTTCCGTTCGATTACTTCCGGGTACGATATCCGGTCATGGATTCCTAAGATTACGCAGGATATGATTGATGCGCAAACGACCGAAGAAGATAATCGAAACGGAGATCCGGAGGGCAAGGGGTATGTACCTGCCATAGCGCCCGAATATTATCGGATCGTCGGACTTCACAGAGACCCGAACTGGGGCGGCGCTTGTATTCTGACCCCTTGGGAGTACTATCAAATTTACGGCGACATCACCCTATTAAGAAGAGCCTACGAGACGATGACAACGTATCTGGATTATCTGGAAACGCATACGCAAGATTCGCTTCTGATCGGTTATGCGCAGATGGGGGATTGGGGGCAGTTGAACGAAAGCACTCCGACCGTGTTGGTGGAAAACTGCGCCTATTACTATATGTTAAGCATCATGGTTCGCATCGCGGAGCTGACCGGGCATCACGAGGATACGGTGATTTACCGTTTGAAAGCGGAAGAGGTTCAGCGTAAATTCCACAATCACGCAGATTGTTATGAACCGGAAAGCAGACGTTACGGAAATGACAGTCAAGCGAGCTACGGCTGCGTTCTCTTCAGCGGCATCGGATGGAAGGAAAATATTGATCTTGCCGTGACGTTTCTGAAGGACGCGGTTCGGCGCAGGGATGATCATCTCTCCTCTGGCGAAGTGGGATTGAAGCAAGTATTCGCCACGTTAGGCTGTTATGGTGCAAGCGATGTCGTATATCGCATGGTCACGAATGATACGCAGCCCAGTTATAAATACTTTGTCGATAACGGGCTAACCACGCTTCCGGAATATTGGAATTATCAAGAATTATGGCACGGCACGATGGTCCGCTCCAGAAATCACGCCATGATGGGGCATGTGAAGGAATGGCTGACCTCTTATGTTCTGGGCATCCGGCCAGAGGAGCCGGGGTATCGGAAGTTGATTATTGAACCGTCGTTAACGGACCTCATCGAAACAGTGAGAGGCAGCATATGGAGTCCATATGGTCTTATTCGCGTGGAATGCGTTCGCAATGATGCCGGTATAACGTTAGATGTCGAGATTCCGGTTGGAGCGACGGCTGAGATTAGGCTGAAGTCCATTCCAGCGGAGCACTCAACGATAGGGTCAGGAAAGTTCAGGTTCTCCATCAACACGGACGGGGTAGGATCATTGAAGTAGATAGTTCTGTACAACAAGAAGTTAGGATTAAACCTTTATCAGGTCCATGAGGATTGCTAGGATAGAAACGAATCCTTTGAGCCAGAAAGAAAGGTAGGGTTACCCATGTTGAAACTCCAATATGACTCGCCTGCAATGCATTGGACAGAAGCGCTACCCGTTGGTAACGGTAGACTGGGCGCCATGATATTCGGCGGTGTAGAGAGCGAGAGAATTCAGTTAAACGAGGATACGTTGTGGTCCGGCTATCCTCAGGACGGCAATAATCCCGAAGCCAAGGAGATATTGCCGAGGGTAAGGGAGCTTATCGCCAAAGGCGAATACGCGGAAGCTGAGCGGCTCAGCAAGGGAATGCTTGGACCGTATACGCAATCGTATTTGCCGTTCGGGGATTTACGACTGTTCATGGAGCACGGCAATCACGCCAGTTCGTACCTGCGAAACCTTAATCTTGAGCAAGGCATCTGTTCCGTGAAATATAAAATCGGCGATGTGGAATATACGCGTGAAATGTTCGCCTCGCACCCCGATCAACTGATTGTGATACGTCTTCAATGCAACCGTACGGGGTACTTAAGCTTCCGCGCGAATCTGGATAGTCCGCTGCGTTATGAAACCTCTGCTTCGGAGGGGGAATATGCTATTCAAGGCATTGCGCCGGTACATGTATCTCCGAGTTATTATCCGACCGACGCCCCGATTCGTTACGGAGATCCGGCGAAATCGGAAGCGTTGCGATTCCACGGTCGTATGTTTGTTGCTCATGAAGGCGGGGAAGCTCGGGTTACACACGACGGTATTCACGTGTCCGGCGCAACCAACGCAACCTTATTTTTCAGCGCAGCCACCGACTTCGATACGCGGATTGGTATGGCTAGCAATGACTGCGACCCTGAGCAAACGTCCAAACATTATTTGCAACAAGTTAAACACAAAAGCTACGAGGACGTTCGGGGCTTGCATGTTTCGGATTTTGCCAAGCTGTTCAATAGGGTTACGCTTCGCCTTGGAGAAAGCAAGGCGCCGGATGACATGGCGACGGATCGAAGAATTGCCGCTTACGGTGGAAGCGATCCCGGCTTGGTCGAGCTCCTGTTTCACTACGGCCGCTATCTGATGATTTCCAGCTCGCGTCCAGGTACGCAGCCGGCGAACCTGCAAGGGATATGGAACGAGCACACCCGCGCGCCATGGAGCAGCAACTATACGCTCAATATTAATGCGGAAATGAACTATTGGCCAGTAGAATCATGCAATATGGCCGAAATGCACGAGCCTTTCCTTGACTACATTGCCCGCTTAGCGGCAAACGGCAGCCAAACAGCCGAAATCAATTACGGGGCGAAGGGATGGGTCGCGCATCATAATTCGGATCTGTGGGCCCAAACCGCCCCGGTAGGCGACTACGGTCACGGTGACCCGGTGTGGGCATACTGGCCGATGGGGGGAGTATGGGTATCCCAGCATTTGTGGGAGCATTACACATTCGGGCGCAATAAACAATACCTCAAGGATAAAGCCTATCCCGTTATGAAAGGCGCGGCTGAATTTTGTATGGATTGGCTGTACGAAAATGAAGATGGGTACTTGATTACGTCTCCATCCACTTCGCCCGAGCATAAATTCGTTCATCAAGAGGGTAAAAACGGTGTCAGTTCGGCAACTACGATGGATTTGACCCTGATTTGGGATCTGTTCACGAACTGCATCGAAGCCTCCGAGGAGCTTGAGATTGACGAAGCCTTCCGAAACGAGTTGTCGGCAGCTTTAGACAAGCTCTTGCCGCTGCAAATCGGCAAACACGGACAACTGCAGGAGTGGTCCAAAGATTTCGACGACGAAGACGTTCACCATCGGCATGTGTCGCACTTGTTCGGGGTTTATCCGGGACGGCAAATAACCGAGGACGCGACTCCGGAGCTTTTTGCGGCAGCCAAGACTTCCCTTGAGCGGAGAGGCGACGGCGGAACGGGCTGGAGTCTCGGCTGGAAGATCGGATTGTGGGCCAGGTTCAGGGAAGGTAACCGCGCGCAGCAGCTCATTTCGAACTTATTGACGCTTGTTAAGGAAAACGAACCGGATAATTATCACAGAGGCGGGGTTTACGGGAATCTCTTCGATGCTCACCCGCCATTCCAAATTGATGGTAACTTTGCGGCTACAGCCGGAATCGCCGAGATGCTGCTACAATCCCATCAAGGATATTTGGAGCTTCTTCCGGCTCTGCCAGATGCGTGGCCAAGTGGACTCGTCACTGGATTAAGAGCGCGCGGAGGATTCGAAGTGAGCATGAAGTGGACGCAAGGGAAGCTGACCGAAGCCGAGATTGTTTCGAGCCAAGATCAAACGTGCACCATAAAGTGCGGTCCAGACATCGAGGTTTGGGAAGATCAGCGTCAAATAAAGACGGTTAGAGCTTCCGATGAATCGCATCTGTTTTCCGTGGAGACAGGGAAACGATATCGGATAACGGCAAAGTAGCACGCGAGTGCAAGGGCATTATTCACGAAAGCGACACAGGTTTTTGACAGAATGATGAGGGTTGGCCTTAGAACGGCACATGAACGATACATTATGGTAACCTATACTTAAAAAATGAGTTATAGGGAGTGTTATCGTCATGCGAGTACAACCCAATACGGCAAGTATCGAACATATTCCGACCTCGGTCACGAAGGTCGTCTTCGAAACGATAAAGATTGGCATCATCAAGTCGAACCTCATCGCCATGATCGCCGGGCTTAGCATGGCGTTGTTCGTCCATGACTTGTCGTTCTTCGACAAGATCGGCAATATCGTGCTTGCTTTGGTCGGTTCTGCCCTTGTTATCGGAGCGGCCGGCGTCTTCAATAATTTATATGATCGCGATATCGACAGCATTATGGAGCGGACGAAAAACAGGCCTACCGTATCCGGAATCGTTGACCTCGGAAGCGGGCTCTTCATTGGAACGTGGATTGCCCTTGGCGGCGTGGTCGCGTTGTATATAGCTTCTCCGCTTTCCGCGTTCTTAGGTTTTCTGGGGCTGTTCCTCTATGTCGTGCCTTACACCATGTGGACGAAGCGCAGAACGATCTATAATACGGAGGTTGGAAGTTTGTCGGGCGCGATGCCTCCATTGATCGGTTGGGCCGCGATTGCGCCCGACATTTTGCATCCTGGAGCCATTGCGTTGTTTCTGTTAATGGTGATTTGGCAAATGCCTCATTTTTACGCGATCGGGATTCGCCGCATGGAGCAATACCGGGCGGCCAACATTCCGATGCTGCCGGTAGTCAAGGGGATTCGGCGGACATACTTGCAGATGAACGCGTATTTGGTAGCGTTGTTCTTTTGCAGCTTCTTGTTCTGGTCGTTCAATCCGTTCATCGCCGTGGCGAATGCGCTCCTGACCTTGGGCTGGTTGATCCTGAGCATTAACGGGTACCGCAAGAAGCCGGAGGATAAGTGGGCTCGTTCGATGTTCATTTTCTCATTGAACCACATTACGGTGCTGCTGCTGATGATCGTCGGCTACTCCATAGGTGCACCGTTGCTGTAATGAGACGAAGAGTTTGAAAGCCGAGAATCCTTGTGAACTAAGGATTCTCGGCTTTTTATTTTCATAGAGCCAGAGCATTGTACGAGAGATCGTACAATTCAGATAGGTAGTGTTCTTCAGATAACACAAAGTGTGCGGGAAGTCGGATTGGAGTCAGGAGCATTGTACGAAGAATCATACAAAGCAGGAGTCTTTTCATCCGAAAACGGAACACAATACGATTGTGGATCAAGGTTTTCCTTAGAATTCACCGCGAAACGTTAGCTTTGCCGCCAAGGACGGCGACAGCCGTTTACGCTTGCTATTGCGCATGATTGACTGAATACGATTATTAACGATATAATTTCCTTGTTGTGCAAAAAGTTTCCTAAGAATGCGGGGAGCGCATGTGAAATTAAAAGAAATTGCAAAAAAAGCAAACGTTTCGATTAGTACGGTATCGAGGATCATGAACAACCAGGGCAATTTCAGCGAGGAGACTCGCAAAAAAGTGTTGGATATTGCGAATGAACATCTAAAGCCGGGGATCGCTCCGACCAAAATGATAGGCGTATCCTATACGATAGTCGTAATCGTACCGGGCAATAACGACTTCTTCGATAATGACCCGTCTACTTCTGCGGACTTGAATCACTTAAAGGACGAATTCGAAGCATACGGCCATCAGATTCATATCGCGAAACACTACACGGACTTGCCGTCCTCTCCGGCATATAAGCTTTTGAGCGAGCAAAAAGTGGACGCAGCCATCATATTTGACCCTTTTGTAGGCGATAAGATGTTTGAAGAGTTTAACAGACTCGGAGTACCGTATTTATTTACGAATGGAAGAACCTATAAGGCCGGTCAAAACTATATTGACTACGATAACCGAAAAGGCGCTTATGAAGTGATTCGATATTTGCATGGATTGGGGCATCGGAAAATCGGGATGCTCGCGGGGCCAAAGAATCATCTCGTTAACTTAAACCGATTGGACGGATGCAAAGATGCATTTCGTGAGTTAGAAATGCCTTGGTCGGACACCAATGTTGTAATGGGTTCTTTCGATCCGGCACATGGCTATGAGGCAGTAAAGCGATTGATGAGCGAACAGCCGTCGACCACGGCGATATTTGCTTTTAACGATATTATTGCATTCGGAGCCATGAAGGGATTGGCCGAGATGAACATCCGTATTCCTATGGAAGTTTCCTTGATAGGATTTGATGATTTAAAGCTATCGGAGTTCATGGTTCCGCCGCTCACGACCGTCCGAAGGTTCAGATATGATATTAGCTCCATCATCGTGAAAGTGTTAACGGAATTAATTACGAACAAGAACATTTCCGAGGTTTCCATTAGTCTAAAAACCGAGATTATAGAGCGGGAATCCTGCTCCAAAGCGATTAAGGCATAGGTCGCTCTCCATAAATGGATTCGAATAGCCGTCCTCAGATACTACTATCTGGGGACGGCTATTTTGCGTTTACGTTTGCCTAGAATGATTTTGATTGACGGAGAGAACGAAGGTAGAATATACTAAGAGCGCAAATTAGTTGCGCAATTATTTTGCGCACGATTTCACTATTATGGGAGGGATGAATAATGAAAGGTTTATTTTCGAAGCCAGTAATGAAAGCGTTTACGGTATTGTTGTCGTTTATGATGCTGACAGGAGGTTCGTTTGCGGTGCCATTTCTTGACCAGGCTTCAGCGGCTGTGGGTCCGATTACGGTTAACTTAACGGAAACGCAAGAAGCGTTCAAAAATCCTTTTAAAGGATTTAGGCCTACCCGGTTTATGAATGACACCAGTTTTTCGAATCACGAATACGGAACTGTGTTCAAGCACTACATCAAATACACCGATTTGGAAAATGCGGCGTCCGACTCCGTGCAGAAAATCAAGGATTGGAGCAATGCGGCATGGGCAGGGATTGAAAGTCAGAATAAAAAGGTAATCCCTCGCGTGTTCATCGTCTACCCGAACGGAGGGGAGTATTGGCCGGAAGGCGTTCCTCATGGAGATGTGACAACGCAATGGACAACGGAAACATTGAAAAACCGTCTGACCGCTTTCATCCAGAAGCTCGGTCAAGCTTGGGATAATGATCCGAGAGTCGCCTATATCGAGTTAGGCCTGTGGGGGAATTGGGGAGAGCATCACATTTGGCCGGATAAGCTCGCCGACGGGACCGACCGGATGCCGCTCGTGTTCCAGACGGCATTAGGCGACGCAGCTTCGCAAGCTTTTCAAAACAAGAAAGTACAGGTGCGGTATCCAGATACTTTCCAAAATTATAGCTTCGGTTTTCTGTGGGATTCCTTCGCCTTAATCGATGACCTGTCGGGAGGGGAGGGCATTGCTGCAAGGAATGTGTGGAGAACGCAAGTTAACGGCGGCGAGGTTGCCTACGATTGGGGGCAGAAGCATATTCAGCCGGGTGATTCTCCCAATGACACGTTAAACGATCCGATCCATCGGGACTACGTCATCGACTGGATCAAAAAAACACATACGACAAGTCTGGGATGGATTGATTTATACGATGCGGGCAATTCCGCCGTCTCGCAAGGAGCTGCTTTGATGCAGAAGGAATTCGGCTATCGCTTCGTCATCAATCAAGCTACCTATTCCGGCAGTGTGCAGCCTGGCGGGTCGATGAATGTGTCCTTCTCGGTCGTGAACAAAGGATCGGCGCCGTTCTATTACAATTGGCCGGTGGAAGCTAGTTTGCTGAGTAGCGATCGGACAGTTGCTTGGAAAGGCATATTCAATGGCGTGGACATCCGGAATTGGATGCCGGGTGACGATTGGAATAGCCAGACGCGCCAATACAATCAAGCGCCAGCCGTTCAACAAGTTTCCGGTGCTTTTACGATTCCATCCAATATGCCGGCGGGAACATACACCTTGGCGCTTTCCATTCTCGACCCTTACGGTTATAAGCCAAGCGCCAGATTCGCCAATACAAACTATTATACAGGCGGCAGAACACCGCTTGGCAAAGTCGGAATCGGCATGGATCCCGCTAACCAGAACATCGGACCTTTCGATACATTGAAGCCGGATAATACGCTGACGTATAACCTGACTCAAACTCCATATGATGGCGGGTATAGCGGCGGCGGAAGCGTGGATACTCAGGCGCCAAGCGTTCCGGGGAATCTGGCTGTAAGCGGGACGACTTCGAGCAGCGTCGGTCTGACGTGGTCGGCTTCAACCGATAACGTAGGCGTGACCGGTTATGATATTTACCGCGGAGGCGTATGGGTTGGCTTTGCGACCGGCAATACCTATTCGGATACGGGTTTAAGTCCGAGTACAAACTATAGCTATACAGTCAGGGCAAAGGATGGAGCGGGGAACATATCCGGCGCAAGCAGCTCTGTAAGTGCGACCACCAATGCTTCCGGAGGTGGCGGTACATTGACGGCTTATGAAGCTGAGGCCGCAACGAATACACGGACTGGAGCGGCGGTCGTTGCCACGTGCAGCACATGCTCGGGAGGTTCGAAGGTGGGGTATGTCGGGAATAATGACGGTACGTTGCAGTTTAACGGAATAAACGCGTCAGCAGCGGGAACGTATACGATGACGGTTTCTTACCTCAGCGGCGAGGCTCGTTCCGCGCAAATACGCGTTAACGGAGGAGCGGCTTCTACGCTCAATATGCCGAGCACGGGCAGCTGGACCGCGGTTGGCACCGTTCAGACGCAAGTGCAGTTGAATGCCGGCAATAACACCATCCATTTCTCCAACCCGGCAGGATGGGCGCCTGACTTTGACCGCATTCAGATTAGCGGCGGCAGCAGTATCGGCGATACGCAAGCGCCGACTGCGCCGACGAATGTGAGCGTGCCTGCAAAAACATCGAGCAGCGTCAGCTTAGCGTGGAACGCCTCGACAGACAATGTCGGCGTAGCGGAGTATGTGATCTACAGAAACGGGAACCAAGCGGGCACATCTGCTGCGACGAGCTTTACGGATAGCGGATTGAATGCCAACACGGCATACACGTATACGGTGAAAGCAAAGGACGCGGCGGGCAATCTATCGGCATCCAGCGCAGCGGTTAATGTAACGACAGATGCAGGAAGCGGCGGAACGGGCGGGTTGCTGTTGGATAACTTCGACAATTCACCGAGCTGGCCGGGAACGAATGATCTTGGCAAATGGGCAGGCGCTAACGGATTCGTAAACAATGCGGGCGTCATCGAATCAGGGGCATTGAAGCTTCAGTATAACAACAACGGCTGGTTAGGCACTGACATTACCCAGAACATCGGAAGTTACTCGAAGATGGTGATTCGCATCAAAGGCGCAAGCGGCGGCGAGCAAAGTCATATGCAGCTCACGATCGGCGGAGTAACTCAAACATTGGCGGCTTTCAGTGGGAATACGATTACAACGAGCTACAAAGACATTGAAATCAATTTGGTTTCGAACGGTGTGGATCGCAGCAGTCCTGGACAGCTGACGATGACATTTTGGCACGGAGGCAACAGTTCGGTCTGGATAGACGAGATTCGATTCGAATAAGCGGCGGTAAATTAGCGCCATAAAATGAGGAGCTATCCCAAGGGATAGCTCCTTCATCGTTCGTTGTCCTTATTTTGACTGGAAATCATCCAACCAAATTGCCTGTAGCAGGCATATCAAGCCCCTTTGAGTGGAAAACATCCAGCCTAATTCGGCCATTTTGCTCATTTCCGCCAACTGTTCCCCATTAGCCTGTATGAAATCCAACCAAACTGCCCATTAGACGTCATTCAGCCCATTAGGCTGTATGAAATCCAATCAAACTCAGACCAAATAAAAAGGCTCGCAGCGTAATCGCTTCGAGCCACTTTTTCATACCTCAGTCTCCACATGGAGCGGGGGCGATGCAATAAGAGATTGACGGAAGAGCCTCATGTCAACAACGGCACCGCCGCCCAGCCTGGATTCCTCGGCTGCGAAGGCCATCAGATGGCTTTCCAGAGAGGCTTGCGCAGAGGTCAAGGTATCTACATATCGTTCGCTCCGGAGGTCGGACAGAAATTGCCGCATGATCCCATCGTCGCCGCCTTGATGACCGCTGCTGCTGATCGGGATTTGAATGACGGACTGCGTGCCCGTTGAGAATTCGAATAGTTCGATACGGCCGCTTAGCAAATCGCCGCGAAGTTCTCCTTTGGTTCCCATTACTTGGACGATACGATTGATATCGCGCGTAAATCCGCTCATGCTGAACATAACGGTAACGCCATTCTCGAATTCCATATTTACGATTTGATGATCCACGACATTATTATCCGTCCGGTAGACGCATTTGCCGTAGGGACCTCCCAATATGGCGTTCATTCGATTCGTTTCGGTAGGAGGATCGGCTATGAGTGCGGCAAAAGGGTTTTGTTCAATGTCTTGCATATAAAATCGTAATGCCGAATAGGGACAAACAGATTCGACTTCGCAGCCATCCGTACATCGGTCGGTCGAGCCTGCAGGCGCGTTCTCGATCCGGAAGTGGCTTAACGAACCGAAGGAGCTGACCTTCGTGCAGTCTGCATCGACAAGCCAGCGGATCAGATCCATGTCGTGACAAGACTTGGCCAATATCATGGGACTTGCGAGCGTGTCGTTCCGCCAATTGCCACGGACGAAGCTATGGGCGTAATGGAGGTAACCGACGTTTTCGTTATGTTGAATCGACATGACGTTTCCGATCGCGCCGTCATGTATGAGCTGCTTCATTTTTTGCCAAAAAGGGGTATATCTCGAAACATGGCAGATCGAGAGCAATCGCCCTTCTTCGCGAGCGATGTTCTCCATTTGCACGCATTCCATCGGGTTATTGGACATCGGCTTCTCAAGAAGGACATGATAACCTTTGCGGAGAGCCGCAACCGTAGGCTCGTAATGCATCTGATCCTGCGTGCAGATGAGGAGCGCATCACAGAGCTTGGGCTCGTTCAGCAGCTCTTCCCATGTGGAATAGAGCTGCTCCGAAGACAGGTTTAATGCTTCCGCAAATCTCGTTCTTCGATCCATGTTGGGTTCGGCAACGGCGACCACCTCTACCTCGCGGGGAAACCTCTGAACATACGGCATATAGGATAAGAAACCTCGAGCTCCTGCTCCTATTACAGCTAATTTGATTGTTTTCATAAGCTGATCTCCTCGAAGTAAAGATTATATTTTGCGATACCATGGCAACCGGGAAAGAGGCGCATTCACTTCGACCTGAACAGGGCCTTCGACTACGCTTTCGTCATCGCCGAGCCATCGGCCTTCCGGAAATTGTACCATTCGAGTCTTCTGTCCCTTATTCAAGACTGGAGCTACCAGAATGGAATCGCCAACCATGAATTGGTCCTGAACCGCGTGGAAGCCTTGTTGCGGAAAAACGAATTCCAAACTGCGTAATATAGGAAGTCCATCTCCTGCAGCTTGGTTCGCAAGCTGGGCGAGCAGAGGACCCAACTCCGTCCGGATCCGCACCGCGTCCATGCACCAAGACAACTCATCTCCGTTCAAAACTCGCCATGGTGCCATGGAAAACTGCATCGCGGGAAATAAGGCCGAGCATTGGACAAAGCGGATAAAAAGTTCGGAATCGAAACGGAAATTCGGCGAATTAATGTCTCCATCCATCCCTCCGCCGATCATATCGGGACAATTATAGGCATATCCCATCAAGCCTTGAGCAATAGCATTAGGGATGAGTCCCCCGAGTCCGGTTGCAGCTTCCCAAGTGTGCGTCTTATCGCGTTGGCGCTGGATGAGCGCTTGACCTCCGAGTTTCCAGCACATGCGCAATTCGCTAAGCGAGTATCCGATTCCTAAGCGGGCATAGCATTCCGTATCTTCCATTTGGAGGACGGGACGCGACCATACGACATCCTGCGAAACGTCGTCTAATAGGCCGGGCAACAGCGGTTCTCCAGCGTCGAGCTTGAAGCCGTCAACCCCGTAATCTTCGATCAGTCTGTCTAACTGCTGCTTGAACCATGCGGAGCCTTCTTCGCTTGTATAATCAACGACCGCGCTGTACCCATTCCACCATCTCCTAAGGACAGGCGTGCCATCGGCATGCTTCATCAAGATGCCCTGGTCGCGCAATTGCCGGAAGGTAATGCTGTCAGGACTCACGTACGGGCATACCCAAAGCATGATCTTGAACCCTAATTCATGCAAGTCACGGATCATTTCGGCAGGATTGGGGAATCGATGCTTCTCGAAGTCCCACGTTCCATAGTCTTGCATCCAATTATCGTCAATGATCAACACACCTGGAGGGAAGCCGTGCTCTATAATGGATCTCGCGTAATGGAGAAGTTTGTCCTGTGTCGGTTCGTAAAACATTTCTACCCAAGTGCAATATTGCGGGGCCATAAAAGCCAGTTGGTCAGGCGCAACGCCGGAAGGCGGGAAATGGTTGAGGCACGCATGCCGATAAGCGCCTTGAAGGGTTCCATGACCCTCTTCAAGCCCGAGCTTCTGGTTGTGATCGATAGTAACGGTGCTCTCATTAAAGGAAAAGGCAAACGGCTCTTCGCACCAAATATATCTTCCTTTATTAGAAAGCAATAAGGGGGAAGCTTGGTTATCATCCGTGTAACGTAAATCGCGCGAATGAGGTCGGTCGCCGAACGGCATCAGATGACCTTCATTGATAACGCCTCCCCACCAGAATTCTCCAGTCTCTCTTTGCAATACAGTCTTTGTCATCGGAGTCACTCCCAATTTGTGTTATGAAATAATTTGCGCAATTATTTACTGCTAGTATGGATGAATCTGTAGGGTAATGCAAACGTTTTTTATCTTAACATTTAGGCATCCAATCTTAAGAATGAGGCATTTAAAGCGGTTATACAGATCGATTACACTAAACATGTAAAGAGGCAACCTATTCTGCGGATCACAATTTACGCAAATTTTTGCCTAAACAATTTATTAGGGGGATGTCAGATGGTGAAAAGAAACAAACTTTCATTCATGCTTGCGGTTGTCTTGATGATTTTATCCTTAGTGTCCGCTGCATGCAGCAACGGCACGAACAACGGGGCGAACAACACGCCGGACAACAGTTCGAACAGCAATGCCGGTGAAACGAAAGATGAGCCTAAAAAGAACGTAACGCTTACTTATTCCATTTGGGATAAAATTCAACAACCGGCGATGGAAGCCATTGCGACCGAGTTTACGGCACAAAATCCAAACATCAAGGTAAAGGTTGAAGTCATCCCTTGGGGCGATTATTGGACAAAGATGTCCGCTGCCGCTCCTGCCGGAACGTTGCCTGACGTGTTCTGGATGCATGGTGGCCAATTCGTTAAATATGCTACGGGAAAATTCCTCGAGCCGATCACGGAGAAGGTAGCATCGGGAGAAATCGATTTGAGCAATTATGCGGCGGATCTTGCTTCGATCTATACGATCGGCGGCCAAAACTACGGCGTGCCTAAAGATTTCGACACGATCGGCCTAGCGTACAACAAAGAGCTGTTCGATCAAGCGGGCATTCCTTACCCGGACGACACTTGGGATTATGCCAAGCTAGCCGAGGTTGCCAAAAAACTAAGCCAGCCTGACAAAGGCATCTATGGTTTCGGAGCGAAATTGGATACGCAAACCGGCTATTGGAACGATATTTTGGCTAATGGCGGCAGCATTGTTTCCGATGATCTGACCAAATCGGGTTACGATGATCCGGCTGCAATCGAAGCCTTGCAAGCTCGTTATCAAATGATTCTTGACGGCGCTTCTCCGACGCATCAGCAAATGACGGATATGGAATCGACCGAAATGTTTAAATCCGGCAAATTGGCTATGATCTTCGACGGATCGTGGAGAATCAGCGACATTGACGGCAGCGAAATCATTAAAGGCAAATGGGATTGGGCGAAATTGCCTACAGGCAAGGTGAAAAGAGGCAACATCATTAACGGCCTCGGCAACGTAATGTCCGCAAGCGGTAAAAACAAAGAAGAGGCTTGGCTGTTCCTTAAGTTCCTTGGATCACAAAAAGCGGCGGAAATTACGGCAGAGATGGGTGCGGCTATACCGGCATTCAACGGCACGCAAGACGCGTGGCTGACGTCGAGACCTCATTTGAATCTGAAGGTATTCACGGAACAAGTAGCTGACGCGATTCCGTATCCAAGCGGTTCGCTGGCGTATCCGGTATGGTTCGCGAAAGAGCCTGAGATTATGTCGCAGGCATGGGGCGGAGCTATCTCGGTAGAGGAAGCCGCGAAGAAGGTAGCCGAGATGATGAATCAAGCGATAGCAGAAACGAAATAATCGTAACGTCCAAAAGAAAGTCATTCGGGAGGCGTTCCTTTAAGATCAAGGGACGTCTCCGATGAATAGGGAGTGGTGAGATTGAATTCCAGAAGCAGATATATGTGGGCCTATTTCATGATCGCACCGACTCTAGTAGGCACGCTAGTATTCTGGGGGTGGCCGGTTCTCCAATCGATTTTGCTAGGATTCCAACAGTCGGAGAATTTCGGACTCGTCAATCATTGGGTTGGATTCGATAACTATGCGAAGTTAGTCCGTGACGAAGAGTTTTGGCAAAATCTGCGCAACACCTTGTATTATGTTGCTCTGTTTGTACCGATTACACTGGCGCTCTCTACCGTGTTTGCTATTCTGCTGAATACGAAGATCAAAGGGCTGTCCATTTACCGTGTTATTTTTTTCTTGCCTCAAGTGACGATGCCTGCCGCGGCAGCGATGGTGTGGGTTGTGTTGTTCGCACAGGACTTCGGACTGATCAACCATTTATTAGGAACCCGCATTCCATGGTTGTCCGATTCCAATTCGGCCATGTTCGTGCTCGTTATCGTTGGCGTGTGGGGGGCAATCGGCATGAATATGCTGCTCATTCTCGCAGGTTTGCAAGGCATACCGAAATCGCTTTATGAAGCGGCGGATATTGACGGCGCCAAGCGATTTAACAAGTTTCGTTATATTACGATTCCGATGTTGACGCCAACCCTGTTCTTCACGAGCATCATTCTATTAATCGGAGCCACGCAGATCTTCGACTCCATCTATCTGATTATCGGGAAGACGAATGTTGCGCTTCCGGCGGTTCGTTCGCTCGTTTATGCCTATTACCAAAACAGCTTCGTTTATTTTAATCCCAATTACGGCGCTGCCATCATTAATGTTTTACTCGTGATTAACCTAATACTGACAGGCATTCAATTCGCATTTCAGAAAAAATGGGTCTTCTACGACTAAGGAAGGGGGAAGACAGACAGATGCACATCTCGTCGGCGAGGAAGATCAACTCCGTTATTCATATCGTACTTATTATCAGCGCCATCGCTATGCTCGTTCCATTCGTATGGATGGTGCTGACTTCGCTGAAGACAACGACGGAAGCTACGCAAATTCCGATTCGTTATTTTCCTGAAGCCCCCAGCTTAAGAGGATATATCGAGGCAATCAAGCAATCGGCGTTTCCGCATTATTATATGAACACGATTATATCGGCGGTAATGAAGACCGTGTTTCCGGTTATTTTCAGTTCGATGGCAGCCTATGCGTTTGCCCGAATCCGGTTTCCGGGAAGCTCCCTTCTATTTGTCTTGATTCTATCGGTCATGATGGTGCCGAATCCTGTTTTTTATACGCCTCAATATATGATGATGAGTGACTTAGGACTCGTCAATACGGTTACCGCTCTTTGGATTGCGTCGTTGATCAGCCCTTTTGCTACTTTTCTTCTAAGGCAATTTTTCATGAGCATATCGAAGGAACTGGAAGAAGCGGCTGTTCTCGACGGCTGTAATCCGTTTCAAATTTATTGGCATATCATGCTTCCTTTAGTTAAGTCGGCCTTGGTAGCTATTGTCATTATTCAAATGCAGTGGGCATGGAACGAGCTGCAATGGCCGCTTATTATTAACAGTTCTCCAGAGAAGATGACCTTGTCATCGGGCATAGCGACGTTAGTGTCCATGTTCGGCACGGATTACCCGGTGTTAATGGCAGGCGCCTTTATGGCGGTCGTTCCGATGATTATCCTCTTCTTTATCTTCCAAAAGCAGTTTATCGAAGGCATCGCCTTCAGTGCGCATAAAGGTTAAGGCTTGCAGGTATCCGGACTTCTATGAGTCCGGATTAGCCTGTTAAGGAGTGGGAGATGACGAATAGGCAAAGAAGTAAATGTATTAATGACAGCGCTTTCAATTATGAAAGAGGAGGATTTTGATGAAACCATTATCCGTGCATGTTAGGTGGAAGGCATCATTCAAAGTGATGCTCATTGTTTGCTTGTTATTGAGCACGTTGTTTGGCAATGCCGCGGGCATTGTAAGCGCAGACCCGGATCCATCGCGCGTACCCGCTAATCCGTATCCGAGCCCTGCGGTAGATAGTGCGTTAACCAAGCATGACTTGACCTACGCTCCAAGCCCGCTGGACAATCCGCTGAAAGGATTCGCGCYGTTCTATCCGTGGGAAACGGAGACTTCATTCCCCCACAGCTTGGAATGGTATTATATCCCTCTGAAAGCGGTAATGGATGGCCCAAATTCCTTTACATTCGATACGGGCATAGAACCGGCATTGGATGCCATTGCGGCAAGAGGGAATCAAGCGGCGATTCGAGTCTATCTTGAATATCCGGACAAAGAGGATGCCATACCGGCGTTTATTCACGATAGCGGCGTTGCCATGCGTCATAACGCTACATTTAACCAAGACGAGCCCGATTATGACGATCCTTTAATGGTAGAGTATTTGACCAACTTTATTCGAGCTTTCGGAGCAGAGTATGATGGAGATCCGCGCATTGGATTTATCCATATGGGCCTCGTTGGCTTATGGGGGGAGTGGCACACTTACCCTTACGACGAGGATGATGCGGACGGCTTGCCGAACTACATGCCAAGCGCTGCAACGATCGAACAACTATTCACCGAATATGATGCAGCCTTCGTCCAAACGAAGCTTGAGGTGCGTTATCCCGGCTTGCCTGGCGCTTCRGAGTTTAATATTGGGTATCATGACGATTCCTTCGGATTCAAGGAAGGTAATCCGCCGGAAAGCGTAACGCAGCCCGAGAGTATGGGCGGAGCCTATTACTCGTTTTTGACCAAGATGCTGGAAGCCGGTTCGGAAAATAAATGGATAACGGAATCGATTGGCGGAGAAGTGCGCCCGGAAATTCAGAGCCAGCTGTTCAGCGGCGGAGCAAATGTCGATGATGCAATCGATGATATTGAACTGACTCATGCGACGTGGATGATTAACCAAGGCGGCATTAGCAACTACGATGCCGACAATGCTGCCGTTGCCGCGAGCGTGAGAAAGATGGGCTACGATTTGAATGTGAAGAGCGCCTATTATAATGATGTTGTTGCTGGCGACCCGCTTAAGGTCGGAGTCACCATTCAGAATAATGGCGTTGCGCCTTTCTCTTATCCTTGGAAGGTAGAGCTGGGAGTCAAGAATGTATCGGGGGAACTTGTAAAGCAATGGGATACCGATTGGGATATGACGAAAGTTATGCCTTTGCAGATCAGAACCTATCCGGAATGGAATGTATCTGGCGATCCGAAGTACGTCCCGTTCGGCGAACCTTATTACTTTGATACGACCATTGCTGATCCTGACTTGAATGACGGCTACTATTATTTAGTAATGAAGGTCGTCAATCCGTTAGAGGACATTAGCAATAAGGCGAAAAAAGTAGGGTTTGCGAATACGGATCAAGACAACAAAGGTTGGCTCAATATGGGGCCGGTGCGGATAGGGGATTGCGATTCAACGTGTTCAGAGCCTCCGACATCGCCGCCAGATCCGGCCAAGCGTCTGCTCGTCGATGATTATGACGGGAATCCGGCATGGGCTGACAATAAGAATGACCTGAACCAATTTACGTCAGCAACCAAGTTTGCCAACGGGAATGGTGCTGGTGTCGTAGAAGACGGCGCATTAACGCTGCAGTATAAGAATGAGTCATGGTTGGAAACGAATATCGGCCTCAATGTTGCAGATACGAGTAAGCTGGTCATTCGCGTGAAAGGAGCCGTCGGAGGCGAAGAGAATCAGGTCAATCTTAGAATTGGCGGCGTTACTCACACGCTCGGTCAATTCAGCGGCAATACGATAACGACAAGCTATAAAGACTTAGTCATCGACTTGCCTGATCATGAAGTGGATCTAGCGCAAACGATCTGGAGCATTGCAATCTCGCAAGCGCATTGGGATACGACAGGAACCATCTATATCGATGAAATCTACTTTACGGACAAATATGGATCCGATACAGATCCTGGCCCTGGTCCTGGCTCAGGTTCCGGTTCAGAAAAACCGGGGCTCATCGAGGATTTCGAATCGTATGCGGATGATGCTGCTCTTGAGGAAGCATGGACGGAGGCGTGGTCCGATAAGCCGGGCTCCGTTACAAGAGCTCTTGGCGAAGCGAGCGGTAGCAATGGCCTCAAACTTGCGGTTGCGATTGCAGATTCGACTTGGTCGAATATCATCCATTCCATCCCTGCCGACAAACAAGATTGGTCCAAGTTCGACGGCTTAAGCTTCTGGGTGGACAATACGACAGACGATAATAAGGACTTCAGCTTGAATGTCGCGCTTCAAACGCCTGTATCGAAAGGCGAGTTCGGCTTGAAAGAAGGCGGATCAGCCTTAACGATGGAAGCTGATGGAAGCTGGCGCCCTGTTGGATTCAATGGAAGCTCGCTTAATGTTCCCGCAGGCTTCAAAGGCGTTGTAAAGGTCGCTTGGGATCAATTCGTGCAATCCGCATGGCAGTGCGACGGCGATCAGGCAGCATGCGCAGCCGCGCTCGATCCAAGCGTTGTAACCGGACTGCAGTTCGGCTACCCGCCAGCGGGTTATATACATAACGTCGTCACAATCGATGACATCCTTCTCTATCGGGCAGATAAAATATTGGATGATTTTGAAAGCTATGCGGACGATGCTGCTTTGCAGAACATCTGGAGAATAGACTGGGAATCCGGTGAACCATCTGCGCTGCGTTCGATTGACCGCGTGAATGTGTCGAATGGCGATCAAGCGATGAAGTTTTCCGTTACGCCTCCACCGGGCGGTTCAACATCCGATTGGGTCAATATCAAGCGTGCTGCCTTTACCGGGACCGACACGGATTGGTCCGCATTTGACGGACTTACCTTCTGGGTCAACCATACGTCGCCAAGCAACAAAAATATGGATCTGAACCTTTCGCTTGTTACGGATGCGCCAAAAGGAGAGTTTTCGCTAAAAGCAGGAGGAGTCGTACAGCTTTACAATGCGGAGGACGGTTGGAAGGCAACTACGCTCGGCGGAGGCTCCTTATCCATCGCTTCAGGCTATAAAGGAATGGTTCGCATTCCTTGGAGCGCATTCGCCCAATCCGAATGGCAGGGCTGCGATGCTTGCGACGCCGAGTTCGACGCGAGCAAGGTGCTTCAAATTCAATTCGGCTTCGGCCCGAAAAATCAATCCGACAATGTTCTCAGCATCGACCAGATTGGCATCTATGCTTTAGCCGGCAGGACCGGCGGACCAGGAGGAGGATCAACGACAGATCCTGTAGATCACCCGGCCCCGCCAGCTTGGGCAACGGCAGCCGGAACACAAGCGCTTTCGTATCAGACTGCACCGGTAGACAATCCGCTCAAGGGCTTCCTTCCTTTCTACGATGCATCCGAGGAAGCTTATTTCAAAGTCGGCGATGACTGGAGAGATCGGCCTACGCAGCTGCCATACAGCTTAGAATTTTTCTACTTGCCGCTTAACAAGCTGATGAACAATCTGGATGACTTTAATTGGACGGAACTGGACAAACGGCTTGAAGAGGTGGCATCCAGAGGCAATCAGTCCGTATTCCGAGTGTATCTGGACTACCCGAACAAACCTTCAGGAATACCGCAATTCCTAATTGATGAAGGGCTGTCGACTTATGAATATGAGGAATTCGACAATGGCAAGGATGCCACGAGCTTAGCGCCTGACTATAATGACGAGCGATTATTGAATGCTTTGGATAATTTCATTGGCGCGCTTGGATCGCGTTATGACGGCGATCCTCGAATCGCGTCTCTCATGATCGGATTGATCGGCTTCTGGGGCGAATGGCATACGTATCCTTATGACGGGAATATCAAGTCGCCAAACCTCATGCCAAGCAACGCGAACATGAAACGGGTTCTTGCCGCTGTGGACGATGCCTTCGATGAAACGCAGCTCGTATTGCGATATCCGATGGACAACAGCGAACTGAAAACGAAAAACTTCGATGTCGGCTATCATGATGATTCCTTTGCTTTCCAGACACTCCCGCCAAGCTTGGGAGGACAGGGCTGGCATTTCTGGGGGAGAGTCAATGACGCAGGAGTAACCGAATTCTGGAAACAGAACAGCATGGGCGGCGAGATGAGACCGGAAATTCAAGTGAAGATGTGGAACAATGACCCGCCGAGATACAATGAACCATCGACGCCAATTGAAGGGGCGCAAGGCGAGGATTACTACACGAGTTTGGGCCTCACCCATGCATCCTGGTTGATTGCTCAAGGCATATTCCAAACGCCGCTCGAGACAGAGCCGTTGGCAAGAGCTACTGAAGGATCACGCAGCATGGGATATGAATATTATGTGCCCGCAACTTACCTGGATGCTTCCGATGGAGGCTTGAAGGTAGCGGTAGAGCTTGAAAACAAAGGAGTAGCGCCGTTCTACTACGACTGGAAGGTAGAGCTTGCTGCCCAAACAGAAGATGGCATTGTGAAAGCATGGGATTCAGGTTGGGATTTGAAAGACATTCTTCCTAATACGAATGGATTTGATAACAATAAGCTGTTCGAATCGATCAGCAATCCGGCATTAAGCAATGGAAGTTATCAAATCTTGATGCGTTACGTGAATCCGTTAGAACAAATCAATGCGGACGCCAAGAAATTCCACTTCGCCAATGCGGAGCAGAACAGTAACGGATGGCTGAATCTGGGCAGCGTAGTCGTATCGAATAGCAATGCCGAAGCCCCGATAAGGGTTACGGGTTTAACGACGAATACGTCGAACCGGATTAAATTGTCTCCAGACACCAGCACCCAACTTAGCGTTGCGGTAGTGCCGGCAGAAGCGAGCAATAACAGAGTCGTGTGGTCGTCGGCAAACCATAAAGTTGCCTATATATCTGCTACTGGCTTGGTCAAGGCTGTAGGCGTCGGCAGCACCGTTATTACGGTTAAGTCTTCTGACGGTAATCTGGAAAAGCAATTTCAGGTGACGGTTGCGTCGGATACGAATCCGAACCCGTCTACTGGCGGCTCATCACCACAGCCAGAGTCGGAACTAACGGACAAAGGAATCAAGCTGGAGAAAGATGCGGCAACCGTTGTTCGAACAACGAACGAGAATGGCGTAACCGAAACGATCGCAACCATTGATTCGAAGAAGCTTCGGGATGCCTTGGTCAGGTCGAATTCCGTTATAATCGAATTGAAAAATGAAGGCGGAAGCGTGAAGGTCCATATTCCTTCATCTGCATTTGTAAATGCGGGTAATGGCCTGCCGGACGCGTCAGTCACTATACAGACGGACTTCGGAAACTATAAGGTTCCTGTCCAATCTTTAGGTCTGGCAGCTTTAGTGGAGAAGCTCGGCGTGAGCCCTGATGCAATGACGATCAGTATTGTCATTGACAGAGTTGCAGGCAGTACGGCGGATCTATTGGCTGAACAGGCGAGCAAAGAAGGGTTGACCTTGCTTGCCCCTGCTCTGGATTACAAAATTTTTGCTCATGCAAACGGAAAGTCGATCGAGATCACCGACTTCGGCAGCACATACATCGAGAGATCGGTTATTGTGCCGGGAACAGTGAATCGAGCGCAGACGACTGCACTTCTATTCAACCCGGATACAGCGACATTCCGTTTCGTTCCGTCGACACTTCAAGATAACGGCGGACTTACGGAAGTTGTAATCAAACGAAACGGGAATAGCATTTATACGGTCGTCTCTAGCAATATGACTTTCGCCGACCTTCAAGGCCATTGGGCAAAAGCGGACATCGAATCGTTGGCTTCCAAGCGGATTGTTTATGGTGCTGCTCCTAACAGCTTCTTACCGGAGAAACCGATTACCCGCGCAGAGTTCACGGCCATACTTGTTCGTTCCCTCGGACTTCGCTCTACGGATACGGTCGCCGCTTTCGGTGACGTAGCCAAAGGAGACTGGTTCGCAGATGCGATTGCAACAGCGGTTGAAGCGGGAATCATTAGCGGCTACACGGATGGTTCATTCCGACCGCATGAACAAATCACCCGCGAACAAATGGCTGTTATGTTAGCCAAAGCTCTGAGCTATGTGAACAAATCCATCCAAGCAAATGAAAATGTTCTTGGAAATTATATGGATAACGGTTCTATTAGTGATTGGGCAAAACATTCGATAGCTGAGTTACTCACTGCTCAAATTATGAAAGGGAAATCAGAGACTACGATCGATCCGGTTGCTAGCGCAAGCCGAGCTGAAGCCGCCGTTATGATCAAACGATTCCTGCAGTACGTACAATTTATAAACTAACTGTTGAAATGAATAATGGAGCACATGGCGTTAGCGCGTATGTGCTCCTGTTCTATGACGGAAGCGTATTCACGTTAATAGAATTAGTGTAGACTAGCACCATAGACACTATGGTAGAGGGGAGCGATAGAAGATGAAGCCTGCTGTCATCGGTACGGTTGCGATCTTTTTCGCAGCTCTTATATACATCTTATTCAGCCACTATATCAGCCCAGGCTTATCTAATTCGCAAGGATCCCAAAATGACGATACAGCGGATAACGAGGAGGAAGACGCACCGGAATCATTTGTCACCCTGAAAATGATTATGCCTGGCGATCTGTCGGCGCGAATGGGCGACTTCGTTGAGAATGAATTGAACTACCGACTGAAAAGAGATTTGAATATGAAGCTTGAATTGACGTATATCCCATGGTCCAATTACCAACAAAAGTTGGAACTGGCCTTATCCACCGGAGAAGATTACGATTTGTTCTGGTATGGCGCACCGTTCGTCTCCGTCTACTACACCAAAGGTTATATTAGGCCGTTAGATGAGCTTCTTAGCCAATACGGGCATGATCTGATTAAACATATTCCCGATGAGAACTTCAAGCAGAACCGGATCGACGATAAGCTTTGGGCGATACCCTCTCAAGCCTTTACTTCCGCCGGGAAATTCTCTTCCGTCATGGTCCGCCAGGATTTGCTGGAGAAGGTCGGCATGTCGGACATTAAGACAATCGCAGATTTAGAACAGTTTTATCAAGGCATGCAAGCGATAGATCCTAGTTATTATGGTTATTTGGAAACCGATCGCGGGCATGAAATGTTGTGGCGCGAACTGACAGACCGAAACTATTCCTCATTGGATGAGCGAATGTTGTTTATGGTGGACGAAGATTCCGGGGAGCTTGTGAGCTATGTGGAGTCTGAGATATTTAAAAAAGTAGCTCAATTACGCGAATCATGGGTGAACAAGGGGATCATCGACATGAACCTTGTGGGCAATCCGGCAGCGAAGATCGATCAGGAAAATGCGGGCAAGCTTCTTTTTCGTGTAGGCGCGGTCTCCAGAGCGATGGAAAATTTGCAGACGGCACGGAATGCCGATCCGAATGCGAGACTCCGCGAATATTATCTGGCCAAGGAGAAGCCAAAGTATATTACGACCCCAAGCAATGAAGCCTTTATGATCACTTCCGCATCGGAAAATCCGGAACGCGCGATGATGTTCATGAATTGGATTTTGCATAGCAAAGAAAATTACAATTTTATCATATATGGGGTAGAGGGGAAAGATTATGAGCTGGAAAACGGTAAAATTAAGCAATTGACCAATGACCAGTTGATGTACGAATGGATGTGGCGGAACAAGGATTATTTTATCGCGCCTGCCAGTGTGGAAGATGACATTATCGAGGATATGCTTACGAATGACGAGAATTCTCGCATTTCCAAGCTATTCGGGTTTCATTTCAACGAGGCGTCCGTCAAAAATGAAATGGCGCAAGTGATGGCGGTCTATAAGGAAAAGCTTGAGCCCATTATTTTCGGGTTGGCCAGTTATGATCAATATTACGAAGATGCAATCGCATCGCTCAAGAAGGCAGGCTTCGACATTGTTTTCGCCGAATTGAACAAGCAGTTCACGGAATTCCAACTCCAACATTAAGATGCTAAAGCCCGAAGCCTGGAGGACGATCGATCATGAGCAGATTCAATATCTTTACCAAACTGATGGCCACTTTGTTTATTTTATTGATCCCGATCCTGCTCCTGTTTGCCGTGTCGAATCGAACAAGCACGGGGGTATTGACCGACGAAATTATTAAGGTGAAGCGATACCAGATCGAAACGTTCGCCAACCAATTGGATCAATTGTTTTTCCGGCTGGACACGTATAAGAAAATGCTGTATGAAAGTACGGATGTACGAAATTTAGCCTATCCCGACTTGCTTGATGACGTCTTGGATAAATATAGAATCAATCGAACCGTTTCCGAAGAGATTAATAGACTAGCCGGTTATGGCGATTGGAAAGCGGTGATCGCGGTCCTCTATCCGAAGACCGGAATCGTCATCAAAAGCAACTCCAGCTTGAACGCGCTTCCAAAAGAACTTCCCGCACAAGATACGTTCTGGCAATACTATTCCGATTCCAATGAGGATTATTTCATGGGAATATTGTCATATCCCGAGAACTCGGCGGAGTCAGGCGAGGCGCATATGAGGGTTGTGCTTAAATTCGGCGTAGCCGCTTTGCGCAGCGCTTTGTCTGAATTTAAAGCGAATGGTTCGGGAGATCCGTTCCTGTATCTTCCGGGATCAGACCCTATTTATAATTATTCGGTTAACGTGAATCAAATCGACGAATTTCTTCCCCGGCTTAAGGAGATCGATCCCTCGACGGAAAGCGGATATATGCTGCTTAAATCCGACAAAACGAAATATCAGGTTCATTATCAGAAGCTGGAATCATTAGGCTGGTATCTTGTTGATTATGTGCCGATCAGCCATATTATGGCGCCGATCAGCCGGAACCAGACGATGTTCTATGTCATAAGCGGCATGCTGCTGTTTATGGGGGCGTATCTTGCCTTTGTTATGTATCGTAATATTCAGATTCCTTTTCGCAAAATGATGCAGAACATGAATTTGATCGAAAAAGGGATTTATTCCGTGAGGATGACAGACAAGCCAAAAGGGGAGTACCGGTTTCTTTATGATCGATTTAACTCCATGGCGTCCAAGATAGAGGAACTGATTGTGGATGTATATAAAGAACAGCTTCGATCAAAGGATGCGACGCTGAAGCAGCTGCAATCACAGATTAATCCACACTTCCTCTATAACACGCTCGCTTATATTAAAAGTATGATAGAGTTGAACGAAAACAAAGCCGCCATTTCGATGACCATGAACTTGAGCAAGTATTATCGTTATACGACCAAGACGGGGAGCAAGATGGTACGGCTGAAAGAAGAACTGGACTTGATCCATTTTTATCTGGAAATCCATTGCATGTTAAGAGACGACTTTGAATTTCATATCGAAATCGAGCCGCAGATGGAAGATCTCGAAGTGCCACGGTTAATTGCACAGCCGCTAGTCGAGAATGTGATTCTTCATTCATTCAATAATCATCCGGAATACGGAATGATTACCATTAGGTGCTGGAGGGACGAAGGGATGAACCATGTAGCGGTTGAGGATACGGGCACCGGAGTTGATTATTCCATGATCGAGTCTATTAGAAGGAAGATCTATTCGAGCAACGAAGAAATAGAATCCGGTCTGAAAAACGTTCATCAACGTCTGCGATTAATGTACGGCGGCGACTCGGGCTTGCAKGTTAGCAAATCGGATTTAGGCGGACTTTGCGTACAATTAAGTTGGAGCAGCAAGGAAAGCGTGTCTTGACTGAAGGAGGAACAAGCATGTACGAAATATTGATCGTGGACGATCACACACACTTGGTTGACAGTCTGGCAATTGGTCTTCCGTGGGAGCAGATGGGGATCACTCATGTCTATAAGGCTTATTCCGGCGAAGAAGCTCTGGAGATGCTCAATTACCGCTCCGTTGATATTGTGGTAACGGATATCCATATGAACGGAATGACCGGACTCGAATTGATCGCCCGAATCAATGAGAAATGGAAAAACACGAAGGCTGTTATTATAACCGGATACGATGAATTTCAATATGCGAGAGAAGCCATCCAGCAGCAAGTAAGCGATTATTTGTTGAAACCGGTATCGAACGAGGAATTGGAACAAACCCTTCGCAATCTAATAGATCGAATTACAGAAGAAGGAAACGAGCTGTTGAATCAACAAAAATTCGTGTATCGTTTCCGGGAAAGCTTACCCAAATTAAGAGAAATGTTTTTGTTTGACCTCATATCCGGCAAAAATTACCCCATATCTGATTTGAAGGACAAGATCCAGTTATATGGGTTGCCCTTTTCTGTCCACAAGGAGTCCATCCTCTTATGTATGAGAGTGGAGGAGGATTACTCGAATACGGATCTTTATAGTCTCTCGTTGATTGAATATGCCATGTTTAACATCGTAGAAGAAGTGTTTATGAATAAATTCAATGTGATGTATTGCAAAGATTCGCATGATTATTTGATTTTCATGGTTCAAACCAATCAGCTCGAACAATCGGACAAAGACAGTTCGGCTATGATAGAAGACTTGGCCAGACTCTCCCAGCATCAAATCAAACTATATTTAAAGTCGAAGGTTTCCATTGTACTAAGCAATTGTGGAGCATTTCCGACAGACATCCTGCCTATGTATCATTCTGCTTTATCGATCTATACCGATTATATCGGCTATCAGACGGAAAGCTTTTTTCATGCGACGCAAAAGAAAGAAGTTTTCGAAATCCAGCCGCTTGGCGAGCTTTATCGCCCCCAAACCTTAATGGAGCTAATCGATATCGAGCAGTGGGCGGCATTCGAGGGCAAGCTGACCCGGATCTTCGAGGAGCTTGAAGGCGCAGGCAGCGGAGCCCGTGAATACGGGTTTGAAATCTATGTTGCGTTGCTGCAAGCGTACTCCTATTATTTGCACAAGAAGGGCAAACGGGTCTTTGAAGTGTTTGGAAGAGATATTGAGAAGCTGTTGAAAATGGATGCCAGCTGGAGTGTGGGTCCGTTAAAAGAATGGGCCTTCGGCAGCTATGTTCAAATCAAAGCTTACAGCGACAGCCGTTCGGACAATATCCGAACGGACTTGATGGAACGGATTCGCCGATTTATACAAGAAAATATAAAAGATATAACGCTGCAAACGGTAGCCGATCATGTTAATCTGCATCCGGTATATGTATCCAACTTATTTAAGCTGGAAACAGGAGAAAACTTCTCGAACTATGTGCTTCGCCTGCGAATGGAGAAAGCGGTTCAGTTGTTGAAGCACAGGGATTTGAAGATCAATCAGATTGCGCTTGAAGTCGGCTATCAGAAGCCGCAGTATTTCATTAAGTTGTTCAAAACGCAATACGGGATGACGCCGCAAGAGTATAAGAACAGTTTATGAGATGAGAGAGGCTAGATTCGGAGAGTCGTATATATAGATGACAGCCCCTTCGTTCTTTAGATCCTTGCCTAAGCTAAACTGCGCAAAAAATATTCTTCCGATCGCTGTTGTGCCCAGATTCCATGAATAAATTTTATGGGGTGGAATCCGGGCACAAAGGCGACCGCTGCCGCTTCTCCAGAACATTTCTTGCTCCGTTTATGCAGGCTGTGATCATTTGAAATTACATTTTTTGGACAGCATCTTTTGCTTGTCACTTTATACTAGACTGGAAATCATACAACCAAATCGACTAGACAGATCCATCCATGCTGCGATTTTGCCCATTAGCCTGTATGAAATCCAATCAAAGACAATTTGAGTGGGAGCTGCCCCTTCTGGGACAACTCTTTTTTTGTATGATTAGAAATGCACTAATGCGCTTGGCCGGTTTCCTTCCGGTACTCCCTGGGTGAGAGGCCCGTTTTTTTGCGAAACAGTCTGTTGAAAAAAGTGATATCGTGGTAGCCGACCGAGGAAGCAATGTCCGCAACTTTGCGGTCGGTCGTACGGAGCAATCGGCATGCTTCGTCGATCCGGGCCGATTGGACGTATTCGATAAACGTCATGCCGGTTCGGCTTTTGAATTTGCGATGAAATTGCCGCTCTCCAAGAGCGGACAGTTCGGCTGCTTCCTTCAATGTAATGGGGGAGTGGAATCGATTATGGATGATATGGAGCGCCATTTCCATACCTGGCGAAATGGGTTCCTGCGCAGTAGAAGACGGCTCGTCCCGGTAGCGGTGAAGGTACAGCAGCAGCTCAAGTACGGCCAAGTGCAGCTCGGTGTTCCAGCCTGACCGCTTGGTTGTGTAGGCGTCATACAGCTTCAGAAATAGCCGCCGGAATTCACCAAACGCGTCGCGGTATTGTTGCCAATCGGGCTCATCCAGCAGCGTTGCAAGCTCCGCTCCTCCGGGAAAGCTCTGCAGCAGAGGTCGAATCGATTCTACAGCCATCAAGCAGTTGTAGACGATAGGCGGGCGGCTGTCCGATGCGGCAGCAGGACGGAATACGTGGGAGACTCCGACAGGAATGAGGAAAATGTCACCTTGATGCACTTGCAACGCCTGATCGCCTATATAATGAGTGCCGGAACCTTCCCCGACATAGCTGATCTCCAGAAAATCGTGGCGATGTTCGATCTTATCGAAAGCTTCAACCGCCCGGTTCACAAATATGGGAACATCGGGACGAAAATAATGATCGCCTTTGGACAAGCTGATTGAACGTTGAATCGCCATCATGATCTCCCCATAGTCGCACAATGATGTCTGAAATATCCCGTATAGAAGTCAGGATCGACAGGATATTCGGACTCAGCCTCATCTTATAATGAAAAAAAAACGAATACAAGCGTTACGTGAATAGGAGATGACGGCGTGAACGATTTGCACCAACTAAATGTGTTAAAGAGGGAGTTCCTCGATCCGCCGGCTGAATTAAGCCCGCTGCCGTTCTGGTTCTGGAATGATGAGTTGTCAGCAGAGGGAATCATCAGACAAATCCATGACTTCCACGCGAAGGAAGTAGACGGCTTCGTCATTCACCCGCGGATGGGCCTGCCAAGGTCGATGCCTTATCTATCGGAGCCTTATATGGAGCTTGTCGAATTGGCGGTAGCCGAAGCGGATAAGCTGGGCATGAGGGTCATTCTTTATGACGAAGGCATGTATCCTTCCGGCTCTGCTTGCGGAATGGTCGTGAAGGAGAACGGTGATTACGCCAGCCGTGGTTTGCAAATGAAGGAATGTCCTTGCATGGCGACCGGAGAAGCTTTTCAAACCCCGATTGAGCTGCAGCCGGGGGAAAACCTGGTTTCCGCACTGGCGGTTCGCAAGCTTTCCGAGGTGGAGATTGATGCCAAGAGCACGCTTGTGCTTCGTCCCGAGCAGGACCGTATTCGGTTTACCCCTCCCGATTCCGGAGATTGGTCGGTTTTATTATTCATCGAGACACCATCCAAGGGGACTATCCGAGGGGTTCATCCCGGTCAGGACGACGGAGAATCCGACGCTCCTTTGGCCGCCGACTTATTGAATCCCGATGCGGTTGAGACCTTCATTAGGTTGACTCATGAAACGTATTACAAGAAGCTGAGCCGCTTCTTCGGAAGCACGGTTATTGCCATGTTTACGGATGAGCCGGATTTGCTCGGGCGCAGTCATTTGAAGGGATTAAAGCCGTGGACCCAAGGTTTCATGAATGAATATAGGGAGAGCGGTTGCCGGGAACAGGATTTGGCGGTGCTTTGGTTCGAAGCCGGAGACAAGGCGGCAATGATCCGCGAAGCTTACGAAACGGCAGTCCGCAATCGGCTGGCCCGGACGTATTATAAGGCGTTGGCCGATTGGTGCGAAGCCCACGGGATCGGTCTGACCGGTCACCCGGCGGCGAGCAATGATATCGGGCTGTTGGAACATTTTCATATTCCGGGACAAGATGTGGTCTGGAGATATGTTGCGCCGGAGGCAGGAAAAGCGGTGACTGGCGTGCACAGCACCATGGGCAAGTGCTCGTCGGATTCGGCGCGCCACCGCGGCAAACGGAGAAATCTGAATGAAAGCTTCGGCGTCTGCGGAATCGAGGGAGGTTGGTCGCTCAGCGCCGACAATATGAAGTGGTATTTGGACTGGTTGTTCGTCAGAGGCGTCAATCTGATCGTCCCTCATGCTTTCTATTACTCCATTCGCGGGGAACGCAGAGATGAGCGGCCGCCGGATGCGGGGCCCAATAATATATGGTGGCAGGATTATGCCCAATTTGCGAGATATATGAAGCGGATGAGCTGGCTGATGACCGACGGCCGAAACGGCGCGGAAACGGCGGTTATCGCCGGGGATGCCGAATTGCCATGGAGAATCGTCAAGCCGCTGTACGAAGGGCAGATCGAGTTTAACTATTTGGAAGAAAGTCTGCTAAGCCGTTCTACCGAATGTACGGATGGGGTATTGTCGATTGCCGGCTACCGCTACAAGGCGGTTCTAATAGAGGATGGCAAGCGGCTGATGCCGGACAGTTGGCGGATGCTGCGAACCTTTGCGGAACAGGGCGGATTGGTCATCGAGCTTGCCGATGACGTTCAAACATCGACTGACATCGGTCAGGTTCGGGTTGGCCGAGAGGAACAAATACCGGAGCTGCTGGCACGCACGCTCGGCAAAGATGCTCAGCTTGAGCCTGCAGCGGATTACATCCGAATCAGCCGGATAACGAAGAATGGCATCCTGTTCTACGTTATCGTGAATGAAGGCGAAGCCGGTTACGAGGGAACGCTTGCGATGAACCGCTCCGGTTATACGGAATATTGGTTGCCTTGGACCGGAGAAGTTAGGCAGGCAAGAATCGAACAGGYAGCGGAAGGCCAGAGGCTGCATGTAAGAGTCGAGCGCCGGGAATGTGTGATTATCGCCGTAGATCCGAATATGGAGCAGGGCGGAATGAACTGTGAACCAGGTGAGGCTATTGCAATTACCGATTTGTCTACCCATTGGCGTGTCGTTGGGGGCCAAGTGAGGAATGTGGAACTACCGGCTCTTTCCTCCTGGACGGAATGGGATGGACTGAAGCACTATTCCGGTACGGTTACGTATGAGAAAAGCTTTGAGCTAAGCGATCCGTCTGCATGGGCCGAGGTTAAGCTTGATCTTGGCGAGGCTCCTGAACTGGCACGGCTGTGGGTCAACGGCCGGGAAGCGGGAGTGCGCATGTGGAGTCCTTATCTATTCGACATTGGAGACTTTTTAAGGCCAGGGACGAATGTGCTTAAGGTAACGGTAACGAATAGCTTAGCCAACCTTTACGACGGTAAGTCGTATGCTTCCGGGCTGATTGGACCGGTACAGCTTAACGGTGTAAGGAAGTAACGAAATTGTTTATATAGCCTCAGTAATGAATTTTTCTGAACTGGCTGGGACTTAATTGCTCATGCTTCTTGAAGACCGAACAGAAGTAGTTGACGTCATCAAATCCCGCCAGTGATGCAATTTCCTTCACTTGCATGTGGGGATGCTGCAGCAGCATCTCCTTGCTTTTCTTAATTCGGACAGAGTTAATGTACTGGAAAATCCGGATGCCTGTCGTTTTCTTAAAAACCGTGCAAAGGTGCTGAGGCGTATATTCCGTGATTGCGGCTAAGTCCTCCAAAGTTAAAGGCTGGGCAATGTTCTTATCGATATATTGGAAGAGCGGCCTCAGCCTACTATTCAGATTCGTAGCGCTATTGTCCGGTTGCGTAGACGTATATTGCAAGAGATCCGTCATCAGCGCGTAAATGATGCTGGAGCATTGGACGCTCTTCAAGGGGATGTCCGCTTGTTCGATGTCCAGTATAGCTTGCGTTTTGGCCGCGAATATTTCTGGTCTCGATACGAACAAGACGCCGGATGATACGATTCCAGCCGTTCGCTTCAAGAACGCATCGACTTGATGGCCATCGAAGACGATCCAATCCACGATCCAGGAAGGGCTAACGGCGTAATATTCATGGGCGACACCTTTGAATAGAAGTATGCCCATCCCTTCTTTTACACGAAACGTTTTTCCATCCACACGCAGCTCGCCTTCGCCTTCTACGCTTTGAATCCACTGATATAAGTAGCCATTCGGACGGACGACATGCTCTTGATTCCAATCTTGTCCTACCTGAACAAGATAATAAGGAAGCTCCCTGTCCGATTCCGTAATGACGGGAATGTATCTTTTCGTCATCTAATCCCTCACCTTAATATATTGCTATTATTCTTAAAATCATTAGATTGTTAGCTATTTTACGGAGTCTTACAATAAAAATATAACAAAGGTTAGGAAGACGCAAGGGAATTCAAATCCATGCAGCGAAAGGATGTTACTGTTATGTGTCGTGTCKAAACAAAGATAATGAATGGCTGGGAATTTACTTTGAAAGAACCCGAGGATCGCAACTTCGAGCCTGTACATTTGCCGCATGATTGGGCGATCACTGCTCCGATCAATCCAAACATGAAGCAAGCGAAAGATCAGGGATTCAGGGATAGATGGGGGATTGGCTGGTATAGAAAGCAGTTGGCCATCAAAGAGATAAAGAAAGGCTTTGTCTATAAGCTGCAATTCGACGGCGTGTATGAGAACAGCACGGTATGGGTGAACGGCAATGAGGCCGGCGGTCAAAAATACGGCTATTCGAGGTTTACGCTCGATATTACGAGTTGTATTCAGGAAGGGAATAACCTGATCCTAGTCAAGGTCGATAACACGGCTTTCCCGGCCGACAGATGGTATTCGGGAGCGGGGATTTATCGGACCGTCAAGCTGCTTGAATTAAGGGAAAACCATCTTGAGCCGGAAAATATATTCGTGAAAACAGCGGTTATCGGTAATACGGGCATGCTGACGATCGAGACGGGCGTTGCTTCCTTGGTCAAAGCACGTGTCACGAATGGAACCACACAGGTGATCGGCGAGTCCGACAGCGGAACGATCCATATCGAAATCCCGCAGGTCAAGCTGTGGGGTCCGGATCAACCGAATCTGTACCGTGTGGAATTAACGCTTATGGACAACGACCAAATCGCCGACATTTATGAACTGCGAATTGGCGTCAGAACGATCGAAATGGTTGTAGGTAAAGGCATGCTGATCAATGGTCATGCTATTAAAATAAAAGGTTTTTGCGTTCACCAAGATGCAGGCTGCGTTGGCGTAGCCGCCACTCCTGAAATATGGAAGGATAGGCTGCTAGAATTCAAAGCAATGGGCTGCAATGCCATTCGCACCGCCCACCATATGCCGGCATCGGAGCTGCTTGATCTATGCGACGAGCTGGGATTGCTAGTCTACGAGGAGCCATTCGATAAGTGGACCGGCGGCTCGTACCGAAGATATTTCGAGACGGAGTGGCAGCGCGACTTGGAAAACATGGTCCGACGGGATCGGAATCATCCGAGTATTTTTATATGGGGGGTTGGGAACGAGGTCGAGCATCAAGGGCAATCATCCATGCTGAAGATCCTTCAAATGTTGAAGGACCACCTGCTTACGCTCGACGATACGAGACCGGTCACTTATGCCATGAACCCCCATTTTAAATACGAAAACAATGTTGATCTTGCGAAGGTGGAAGGTATTCAACAGTTTGTGGATACGGATAGCGATACGGAAATCTATGACCAAGCCGAAAGGGTTGAACGCATCCGAAGAATCGGCGAGAYTGTGGATGTCATCAGCTGTAACTATCAGGAGCAATGGTATCCTGCCATCCACGAGGCTATTCCGGACAAATTGATATTGGGAACGGAGACGTACCAGTACTTCAGAGGCTATCCTGATCAAATGCAAAATTTCAGCGAGGATGTGCCATGGATTGATGTGGAGAAACATGATTACGTCATCGGCGGCATGTTGTGGACCGGTATCGATTATTTGGGAGAATCGATGGGGTATCCTGCCAAAGGCTGGGCGGGCTCCTTGTTCTATACCAACAACGAGCGTAAGCCGCTCTCCTATTTGTATGAGAGTTATTGGTCGGAGAAGCCGATGGTCTATTTGGCCGTGATGGACTATTCCTTACAGGACGAAGGGGTCAAGGAGCATTGGGACGCGCCAAGATACGCAAGTCATTGGAACTTCCCGCAATTCAATAAGACGGTTATTCCGTATATGGTCGCGACCAATTGCGAAGAAATTACTTTGGAATTGAACGGCAAGCAGCTTTATGTGAAGCAGCCGTCCTCTTATCCGAACCGAATGATCACTGGCTATCTGCCTTATCTGCCTGGAATCGTAACGGTAAAGGGGTTCATAGGCAAGCAAGAGGTCTGTAAGTATACGCTCAGAACGGCGGAGCCAGCTTCTAGACTGAGCTTTGATGGGGAAGATATCAGACTGGCAGCCGAGGAAGGTTATCAGAAGTTATTCACCGTCCGAGCATTCGATAAGGAAGGAATCCCCGTATTCCGCGAAAGCGCGAAGGTAACGTTCCATGTTACCGGGCCGGCGGAGATTATAGCTGTAGATAATGGCGATCTTTGTTCCAGCGAGCCCTATGACCGAAATTGGATGCATATGTACCGAGGCTGCGTCAGCACGGTCATCCGATTCACCGGAGAGCGAGGACGCGTTGTGCTGTCGGCCGTCGCCGAGGGGATGTATCCCGCGGAGCTTGTTATTGTTATCAATTAAGGAAACACACGATAAAAAGACGATTGATCTGTGAAGATCGATCGTCTTTTTCGTGTTGACGAACTTATATTATTTCTATACTATTAGAAATATAGAAATAACAATTTATGTAATTAAACGAATAGGTTAAGGAAAGGCGTGGTATGGATGAGTCATAAGCCTTTGTTAGTTATCGTCGGTTCTGGACCGGGAATAAGCGCCGGTATTGCCAAAAAGTTTGGCAGTAATGGTTTCCGTGTGATTCTCATATCAAGAACCGAGCCGTCGCGGGAACGTATCTTGGAGGAGCTTCGACAGATACCTATAGAATCGTATGGAATTACTGCAGATGCATCAGATCCGAATTCAATAAAAGAAGCTTTTAAACAGATAAAAAACAAATTCGGAGCCACTGATGTTTTGGTATATAATGCGGCACACATCGTGCCAGGAGATTCTCTTTCGTTAACCGAACAGCTGCTAATTGAAGATTTCAAGGTGAACACTGTTGGTGCGTTGACCAGCGCTCAACAAGTAATTCCCGATATGATCGAACGTAAACAAGGAGCGCTTTTTTTCACAGGCGGGGGTATTGCGCTCAATCCTAATCCACTTTATACATCATTATCGATTGGCAAAGCTGCGATCCGTTCGCTTGGAACTTCAATGGCCGAGACCTTGTCTCCTCATGGCATTTATGTAGGTCAGGTTTTAATCGCGGATCATGTCAAAAAAGGGACGTATTACGATCCGGACCGGATAGCCGATGTGTATTGGGAGTTATATAGTAAAAAAGAACAGAGGGAATATTTATTTAAGGAATGATTGCTATTCTGCAAGCGTGATAGGCGGGAAATTAGCAAGGCCGATGAATCGAGAAGTGATTCATCGGCCTTTTCTCGATTAAGACAGCTTCCCATCGGACAAGTCATTCTTCGATTGGAAGGAGGCAGCGCCATAAGAGGAGGAGGCCGCCCCAAAGAATGGACAATAGATCAGTGAATACCTATCATGCATCATTTACGATTACTCAATAAAATTGGAAAATAGGGTAGTGTGCTTTTTTACCCGACCTATGCAGCCCTAAGCTCAGAGGATGTTGTGAATGTCGAAGGGATCAAACCTTATTGAGGCCCCGGTCATAACTCATTTGCTATAGACGAGTATGGAAATCCGATTAATATTTATCACGCAAGACCGGAACCGGATCCCCATAGTGGCATCGGAGCAGGCGGTCTTCATGATCCATGCCGCCACACCATGGTCAGAACGGCACATGTTGCCTATGATGGCACTTTAATTCTGAATATGACGGCGGAAGAAGAGTTGGCATCCGCCCATAAAGACATCGTTATGACGATAAAGGTTTTGTAAGAAAATGAAGAGCGAAGGAGTAGGCAAATAACGTGAAGATAACAAGCATTAAAGAATGTTCGATCAAGCTGGAGGTCGGAGATTCGTTAAATCTGCCGCAGCATGTCGTTGCGGAACTGGAAGGCGGCTTACAGGAGAAGTTTCCAGTAGAATGGGATACGGTCGATTTGTCGCTTTTGGAGAAGCCGGGAAGCTTTACGGTTGAAGGGACGATCAGGGGGGATAACTATCCGAACCCTCTAGTACCGAATCGTGCCGATCCTTATGTGTATAAACATACGGACGGATACTATTATTTTACCGGATCCGTGCCCGAGTACGATCGGTTGGTCCTGCGGCGTTCCCGTACCGTCGCCGGCTGGTCTAGCGCGGAGGAAACAGTGATTTGGACGAAGCATGAAACGGGAGATATGGGCAACCATATTTGGGCGCCGGAGCTTCATCGAATCGACGGCAAATGGTATATCCATTTTGCGGCAGGATCGGCTGAGGAGAAGTGGGCTATTCGCCCTTACGTACTGGAATGCGAGGATGAGAATCCATTAACCGGTACTTGGACGGAGAAAGGAAAGATCAAGCTCCCGGTCGAGAGCTTCTCCCTTGACGCGACGACCTTTGAACATCTTGGACAAAGGTATCTGGCCTGGGCTCAAATTATCGATGTGTCCTGTCTCTACATTGCGAGGATGGATACGCCGTGGTCCATCTGCACCGAACCGGTCATGCTTTCGTCTCCGGAATATGACTGGGAGATTCAGGGGCATCGCGTGAACGAGGGGCCAGCCGTGCTGAAGCGGAACGGCAGGTTGTTTATGGCCTATTCTGCCAGCGCTACGGATGACCGGTACTGTATGGGATTGTTAACGGTGGACGATACGAGCGACCTGTTGAATCCAGCATCGTGGACGAAATCGAAGGAGCCCGTATTCGTAAGCGATGCAGCTGCTTCCGAGTATGGTCCGGGGCACAACAGCTTCACGGTGTCGGAGGATAATGCTTGCGATTTGCTGATCTATCATGCGCGTCCCTATAAAGATATTGACGGAGAACCGCTCTATGATCCGAATCGGCATGCCCGCGTACAACGGTTATTATGGAAGCCTGACGGCACGCCGTTTTTTGCTACTCCGGGATGGAAATTGGACACAGCGGGATACATCGCGAAAGCCGTTGTAACGATTCAATAAAAAAGGCAAAAATAAATGGCGGTGCTAGGAAGGTTAACCCTGCATCGCCATTTCTGTCTTTCGGTCTATTTGTCGCCTTATAGCGACTCAACCTCAAGAGCGATTGGATTTTATACAGGCAAATGGGATGAAAGACGTCAAATAAGCAGTTTGGTTGGAGTTCATACAGGCAAATGAACAACATGACTCGAAAATGACCAAATTGGTAGAATTAGACTGTATGTTTTCCACTTAAAGCTACTTGTTCCGTCTACTAGAGCCTGTTTGGTTGGACGAATTCCACTCAAAAGTGACAAGGATGGACGATGAGGGTGTACGTGTTTCATAACACTAGGACAAGCCGTTATTTGGCGTTATCGCGGGGGTGAAATGTCTTAATTACTGGGGGGACGAAAACGAAGTAATTGATATAATGGCTCTATTCGAGCTGTGAAAGGATGAGAATGACTTGGACAAAAAGCCAACGTGGATATGGTATCCAGGCGATTTTGAGATATACCATCATTTGCTGCTGAACACTAGACGGGAAGAACGCCTTCATTACTGGCCGGCTTTTTGGCGTCTGTATGACTGCTATCACAATGTGCGCTTCCGCAAAGAGGTGTATTGCGACACTCCGGAAGAAATGACGGTTTATGCCCATGGCATCGGACATGTTATGGTCGATGGGCGAAAGTCCGCCTTCCGGCAACCGATTATTCTATCGCCCGGCAAACATCAGATAGAGATTAGCATTGCCCGCACGGACGGGCTGCCTTGCGTCTATGTAGATGGTGAACGGAGTGTCAGCGACTCGTCATGGGAGGCAAATGATTTCAGCTTTGACTGGCTGCCGGCAGGCTGCAATGATCTGTATCCGAGCAAAGAGGACGATCCTGCTATTTTTGCGTTTCAGTATACGGAATTGAAGCCTCTATCGATAGAAACAAGAGAGGACGGCATTCTGTACGACTTCGGGCAAGAAACCTTTGCAGTCTTATCGTTCGAGCATATACAGGCCCCTAACGATATGCTGTTATTTTACGGTGAATCGATTGAAGAGGCTTTGGATACGGAGCATAGTATTCTGATTGATACGGTTCCGGCTGGCAGCGAAGCACATCGTTGTCCTCCTCGGGCATTCCGGTATTTGTTCATCCAAGGGGCGGAGATAGAGCAATTCAGTCTGACTGCCATGTATGAATATTTGCCATTTAATCGTAGAGGAAGCTTCACCTGTTCCAATGAGATGATCAATCGGATTTGGGATACGGCCGAATATACGTTTCACTTGAACAGCCGGGAGTTCTTCTTGGACGGGATCAAAAGAGATCGCTGGGTATGGTCGGGTGACGCTTACCAGAGCTACTTGATCAACAACTACCTTTATTTCGATGCGGATATTACGAAGCGGACGATTATCGCCTTGCGCGGGAAGGACCCTATCGTTAAGCATATCAACACGATTCTCGACTACTCCTTCTACTGGATCATGAGTATTGACGCTTATTATCAAGCGACGAAGGATATAGACTTTATAACCTTTATCTATCCACGGATGAAATCAATGATGGATTATTGTATCTCGCTTGCGGATGACGACGGATTTATTCGAGGCAGAGAGGGAGATTGGGTGTTCATCGACTGGGCGGAGATCGACAAGACCGGTGCCGTGAGCGCCGAACAAATGCTTTTTGCGGAAAGCCTGAAGGCGACATGGGCATGCGGTGAGCTGCTTGGCCAAAGCGATGAACGGTATTTGAAACATTATGAGCAGTTAAAGGAACAGATTAAAGCCTCATTCTGGGACGAAGAAAGAGGAGCATATATAGATAGCTTCGAATCAGGCAAACGCAATATTACCCGTCATGCCAATATTTTCGCGCTGCTATGGGGATATGTGGATACTTTGCAGCGGGAGAGCATTATCGCGAACGTGCTCCTCAACGATGAAGTACCTCAGATCAACACGCCTTACTTTAAGTTTTACGAGCTGGAGGTTATGTGCAATATCGGCAGATTAGATGCTGTCACCGATCAAATAGAGAGTTATTGGGGCGGCATGCTGCAATTGGGGGCGACAACATTCTGGGAGGAGTACGATCCCAAAGTAACCGACCTTGAGCGATACGGCATGTACAGCGACCGCTACGGCAAAAGCTTATGCCATGCTTGGGGCGCGAGTCCGATCTATTTGCTCGGGAGGTATTATCTGGGCGTGTACTCCACCTCGGCAGGATACGATACATTTGTCGTGGAACCGCAGCTCGGCGGATTGCAATGGATGAAAGGAACGGTCCATGTGAACGGGGGAACGGTATCAGTGGAAATGACTCAGCAATCGTTGCAGGTAGTGACGGATCAAGCAGGAGGAACGGTACGTATCAATGGGAAGGAGTATCCGCTCTCGAAAGATATTCCTTTCATACTTGCGCTGAAGACAGCGGTGCAATGACCTCTGCAGGCTGCCGATTAAATCGGCAGCCTGTCGTGCGATTATTTCGTATCTTGGCTTTCCGTCGTGAATGATTCGATACAAATGGTATATAAAATGAATCATTTGGCAATTGAGACGCGGACAGGCAATTCGGATAATGGAAGTAATGTAATAAGCTGAGTGGAGACTGGGAAAGGATTGATGACGAAAATGAACGATTCGAGGCCGAATTTGCTGCTGATTACCGTGGATCAAATGAGAGGAGATTGTCTGAGCATCCTTGGCCACAAGGTCGTCGAGACGCCGAATCTGGATCAACTGGCGCGCAGGGGCATGCTGTTCAGCAATGCGTATTCTTCGACGCCGACTTGCGTACCTGCGCGGGCGGCGCTGTTTACCGGCATGAGCCCACGTTCGCACGGCCGCGTCGGTTACGAGGAGAATATTCCTTGGAATTACGAGCACACACTTCCTGGCGAGTTGGCGAAGGCAGGCTATCATACGCAGTGCGTGGGCAAAATGCATGTCGATCCGGCTCGCAGCTTATGCGGCTTCCATAACGTTGTGCTGCACGACGGCTATTTGCATCATWACCGTTTCAAGCATACGAACACGGTGGCGGAGTCGCATGACAGCTGCGACGATTATTTGCCGTGGCTTCGCGAACGCGCGGGGGCCGGTGCCGATCTCATCGATCTCGGTCTCGACTGCAATGCCTCGACCATGGCCCGGCCCTGGCATCTGCCGGAGGCGCTCCATCCGACGAATTGGGTCGTGACGCAATCGATCGATTTCTTGCGCCGCCGCGACCCGCGAAAGCCCTTCTTCCTTTGGAGCTCGTTCGTTCGGCCTCATCCGCCGTTCGATCCGCCTCAGGCGTATTGGGACCGTTATGACGGGGCGGACTTTCCGGATCCGGTCGTCGGCGAATGGGCGGTTAAGGACGATCCGGCTCGCGGCGGTCTCGACCCGGTGACCCGATCGGGCGTCGTTCCGAGAAGACGCCTAAGGCGCGCGATGGCTGCCTACTATGCGCTCATCACCCATATCGACGACCAACTGGGGAGGCTTATGAACGCCATGGAGGAATACGGGGTACTGGACCGTACGATTATCGTCTTCACCTCCGACCACGGGGAGCTGCTCGGCGATCATCACCTGTTCCGCAAGGCGCTCCCTTACGAAGGCAGCGCGAAAGTACCGCTGATCATAGCCGATCCAGGCGGAATGCTAGATGCCCCTCAAGGAGCAACCGTCGACGCTGTCGCGGAACTGCGGGACATCATGCCGACGCTGCTTGACTGCGCGGGCGTGAACATTCCCGCGGTTGTGGACGGCCGAAGCTTGCTGCGCGCGCGGGAACTCTCTCAAGATGGCAGTTGGCGGACCTATATTCACGGGGAGCATGCATACGGCGAACAATCGCATCAATATATGACCGATGGCCGTCAGAAGTATATCTGGTTTACGCAAACGGGAGAAGAGCAGCTGTTCGACCTGCTCCTTGACCCGCAAGAGCTGACGAACAAGGCGGAAGAGGAATCGTATGCCGACAGCATGCGGTTGTGGCGCGAACGCCTCGTCCGCGAGCTGGACGGACGAGAGGAAGGATACGTGCAAGACGGTAATATCATCGTCGGACGAAAGCCTCAAACAGTTCTTAGTCATATTTCACCCTAATAGGATCCGAAAGCTTATGCCGGCGGAAGCGGCAGACGTACTCTTACGACGGTGCCGCTTCCGAGCTGGCTGCCCACCTCGATGCCGTACCCCTCGCCGTAATGGAGGCGAATCCGGTCATTCACATTTTTCATGCCGATATGTTGATAGGCTGTGCGGTCCCTGGAGCGAAGGGTGCTCCTCAGCTGTGCCAATCGTTCCGGCTCGATGCCTACGCCGTTGTCCGTCACGATAATTTCCATATGCCGATCTTCCCGGAGCTCTGCTTGTATGACGACCTTGCCGCCGCTCGCATGCGGCTCGAGGCCGTGGGTCAGCGCATTCTCGACAATGGGTTGAACGATCATTTTCGGGATAAGGACGTCATGCAGGTCTTCCGAGGTATATTGCTCGAACTGTATCCTTCCCGGGAACCTGCCTTGATGAATCGTAATATAGGAACCGACGACCTTCAGCTCTTCCTCCAGCCTTACTTCGTTCGATCCCTTTATGCTGTATCGCAGCATCCTGCTTAAGGCAGCGGTCATTTCATAGATGTCTTGATTTCCTTTTACAATGGCGATGCCTTTGATTGCATCTAGCGTATTGCTGAGAAAATGCGGGTTGATCTGACTCTGCAGGAACGACATCTCCGCGCGTTGCCGCTCGATATCGGCTTGGTAGAGCTCGCCAGTCGTCTCCAGCAACTGCCGTGTCAGATCGTTGATCCGGTTCAACATCGTGTTGAACTGGGTCGATATAACTTCGATCTCCGCGTAGCCCTCCAGCTCGACCTTCGTATGCAGCACGTCCAGATTGCCGCTCTTCAGCCGCTTCATGAATGCGATCAGCTTTCCGAGGGGCTTTAATATATTCATCATGAGCACGGAATACGGTATCGTAACGAGAAGGAGCGTAACGAACAACATCACGTAGCTTGTTTGCTTAAGCCCTTTCAGCTCCTTAATGAGATTGCCGATAGGCACCGCCGAGACGATGTTGCCTTCGATCTCCGGCAAGTCGAAGGATTGGATCGCGTATGATTTCCCGCCGATCTTCTCGTTGACAGCGCTTTCGCCATAACCGGAATAGAGTGTCAGACGTTCTGCGTCCAGATTCAGCTCCAATCCGTCAGCGTTCGCGTACACCAGATTCCCGTTCGTTCTGAGGTAGAAGCTCGTGCCCGACAGCCTAGGAAACTTTTCGATCTCCGCTTGAATGGATTTGGCGTCTAGGACGACCGTAATTAATCCGATTTTTTCTCCGTACCGGTACGTGTCGCGCGATGCGAACAGATTCATGCCGAAGAGGAACGTGTCTCTGGCGAGCAGGGGGTCCGCCTTTTTGAAGCCGCCGTAATGCACGTTCCCTTCGTAATCGATCAGCTTGTCCATCATCTCCCGAGCCAAGCCGATTTTGCCGTTCAGCGAAGTGTGCTTGCCGGAAGCGTTCACGATAATAATGTCTACAATATCGGGGTTGGTGCTTTTGATGACTCCCATTAGGCTTTGTACTTTTTTCGAAAGCTCGTACGTTAGCAGATTATCATTTTCGGCCAGAAAATCCTGAACCGTCGTATCATAACCGAGATTGACCATAATGCCCGAAATCTTGGCGTAGTTGTCGGATACCCGCTGCTTCAGATTGGACACGAGCTCCATATTGTATTGCGTATTCTGCTTTACGATGACTACGCTGGATTGCCGGAACGCCATGATGCTGACCAGCGGGATAACGGCAAGGAGGACGGCGCCGATCGCCAGCACCTGCGTTCGGATGGAAAGTTTGCTGAATGCCCTCATTGCGCCTCCCTGTACTGCGTAGGCGTCATGCCGTTCAGCCGCTTGAAGATGCGGGTAAAGTAGAAGTAGTCGTTGAAGCCGCATTTTTCGCCGATCTGGCTCACGGTCATATCCGTCTCGGCCAGCAGCCTGCATGCGTATTGAATTCGCTGATGGGACAAGTATTCCACGAAGTTTTCCCCTACTTCTTTCTTGAAGAGCTGAGACAAGTAAGTGGGGCTTAGGTAAAACTTCTCCGATAAGCTTTGGATCGATATTTCTTGATTAAAGTGATGATGGATGTACGTAAGGATTTCCTTGATGCGATTGTGCGTCACTCCGGCCAGCCGGGAGGACAACTCGTCAGACAGATGATTCAGCGTATGCTTGACCAGGTAGTCGATCATAACGTCGGAATGTCCGTAGTCGTAGTATAGCTGGTCATAGCCTTCCAGAAACCGGGTATGCTCCTTTACGCCTTCCCTCGTGAATAAATACATGACGGTATTGAAGATCAGGTAAGCGTCTTTGATCGTTAACGCATAGCGGTAGAACAACGGTCTGCAAGACTCCATGACCGACACGAACCGCATACGGTCCTTCAGCGCGAGAGCGCCAGTCAATTCCGCCAGCAGATCGTCAATGGTCGATTCCGAAGGAACGACCGGGCGATAAATGCCGCCTTTTCCAGTCGAGAAGGAGCCATATGCCGCCACGGACGCTGCCTCCAGCGCTGCTTCCAGATCGGCTAGACTGGCGGAAGAGGGGCCAATGCCGACACTGTAATCCACGGCGTTGCCGGACAAGTCGGGCGGACTTAGAAATTTCTCGACCCTATGGCTGTAGACGAGGAGGCCTACGCGCCTGCTGTTCATGCGGAAGCGGATATGCTGCATGTCTCCCCGGTATGGCGCGGGTGCATATCCCTGTACGACGATCGGCGTCACCGGCATGCCCGCGCTGACCGGCATGCCGGCAGATAGCAGCTTCTCCGCCAACAACTGCTCGTTTCCGGAGCATAATATTTCGTATAGTTCTTGGGCGTCGTTCTCCGGCTCGAGCTGGGCCCGATCCTTCAGCGATTGCGCGATTTTGCCAAGCATGCTCTCGATTTCCTCGATCTCGAACGGCTTCAGGCAATAGCCGAAGGTGCCGTAATTCAATGCCTTCTGGGCGTAAGCGAATTCCGCGTGCCCGCTCAGAACGGCGAAGATCGTGTGCGGGGAAATTTCCTTGCCCCGCTTGATGAGCTCAAGGCCGTTAACGAGGGGCATCTTAATGTCGGTGAGCACGAAGTCCGGCCGCAACTTCTCGATTAGCTCTAACCCTTCTTGCCCGTTCTCCGCCGCTCCCGCGACCTGAAAGCCGTAATTCTCCCAGCGTACGCCGGCCTTAATGCCTTCAACAATCCAACGTTCATCATCGACGATGACTGCTTTGTACACAGTAACGCCTCCTTTACAGCAATCGTAACCGAGCATCCTCGCGGATTCGTATAGAAAAAAACAAGATAAATATGCATAAAACTATGATTTCAAAGGAAAGAAGMACTTTAATAAAAATAAACAATGAAAATAACGGTTTTATCTATACTCTGCAATCCTGACTGTTCATTATAATATGGCTGAATACATGATGGAAGAGCTTATTGGAAGATGGTCAAGCGGGTAAAAAACGGACTATGCGCCTTGATCTCATACGATCTGGTTATAAGAGCATTTCCTGTAAGCGTTCCCAAGGCGCATGCCAGGCAAACGAATCGATAAGAGGAAGCCAAGCGTCTAGCTTGGCGTTCCTCGTACGACAATGAAAGAGTGGAGAGTGCTTGGATGGACATTCAGATAAAGGGTTTAACGGAGGATCAACGACAAGCCATATCCGAAGCGGCAAGCGGCTTGCGCGTTGCGTTATCGGCGGAGGGCATCTCCGTGCAATTCAAACAGGGGAGCGGCGGCATCGCCGTTCAGTACGACGGTCAAACGGTAGTTGTCGCTTGCGGCGGAGGCTCGCAGTTTGTTCGAGCGTTCGGACTGGCCGTGGAGGGTCTTAGAAAAGGCAAACCGTTCAGCGTGCAGGAGACGCCATGGTACGACAGTTTGGGCGTTATGATCGATTGCTCCCGCAACGCCGTCCTGCATATGGACGCGTTCAAAACAATGATAAGGCGACTGGCGCTTATGGGCTATACGACGGTTCAGCTATATACGGAAGATACCTACGAGATGAAAGCCTATCCGTACTTCGGCTATATGAGAGGGCGCTACACGGCGGAGCAATGGAAAAGCATGGACCGTTACGCGGCGCTTTTCGGCATCGAGCTGGTTCCTTGCATTCAGACGCTTGCGCATCTTGGACCTGCGCTGAAGTGGGGTGCCCATGCCGAACTGGTAGATTGCAACGATATATTGCTGATCGACGAGCCGGGAACCTACAAGCTGATCGAAGAGATGTTCCGGACCATGTCGGACAACCTGAGCAGCCGAAGCATCAACATAGGGATGGACGAAGCGCATATGATGGGGCTGGGCAAATATTTGGACAAGCACGGTTATCATGACCGTTCCACGCTGATGATGAAGCATTTTGCCAAAGTGATGGACATTGCTAGGTCGTACGGATACAAGCCGATGATGTGGAGCGACATGTTCTTCAGGCTTGCGAGCGGCGGCGAATATTACGATCCCGAAAGTCCGATCAGGGCGGATATCGCCTCCCTCATACCGGAGGATCTGAGGCTGGTTTACTGGGATTATTATACGGAGGATCGTGCGAAATACGACGGCATGATGAGGAAGCATAAACAACTGAGCAATAACATTGTATTCGCCGGCGGGGCCTGGAAGTGGACGGGATTCACCCCGAACAACGCGTTCAGCCGTCATATCGGAATGATGGCGCATGAGAGCTGCGTCGCAAGCGGGATACGCGAGACGCTCGTGACGGCATGGGGAGACAATGGAGCGGAATGCTCGCTCTATGCTGTTCTCCCGACCTTGCAGCTGTGGGCGGAGCTTTGCTATAAGAACACGGGAGACGAAGCCGTGGTGCGGGAGCGCTTTGAGACATGCGCGGGCGGCGATTACGGAGATTTCATGTCCTTGGATCTCGCCAACCTGGTTCCCGATAATCCTTCGCCGGGTCTAAGCATGGGCAATCAGGTCAATCCAAGCAAATATTTGTTGTATCAGGATGTGTTATACGGGTTATTCGATAAGCATGTTCAGCCGCAAGCTTACAGGGAGCATTATGGCAGAAGCGCAGCGTTATTGGAAATTGCGGCGGCGCGCAATCCGCAATGGAACGACCTCTTCGTAACGCAGGCCGCGCTGTGCAGACTGCTTGAGCTGAAGTCGTCTATCGGCGTCGAGCTAAGAGAGACGTACCTCGCCGGCGACAAAGAGAAGCTAGGGAAATACGCGGAGTCATTGCTGCCGGAAATAACGGCAAGAGCCGAGCGTTTCATGAACGCCTATAAGAAGCAGTGGATGAAGGAGAACAAAATTTTCGGCCTGGATGTGTTCGATCTGCGCATGGGTGGACTCTTGCAGCGGATCCATACCGCGATTGATCGCATTAGCGGGTACGCGCGAGGCGAAATTTCGCATTTGGAGGAGTTGGAAGAGCCGATTCTGACGTTCGACGCGAGGGAAGAAAGCGAGCAGAAAGTCATAAGCGTTGCCTTGTGGCATGCGATTGCCACGCCGTCGGTTCTTGCGGGCATATAGACCGAAAGCCATATAGACTGTTATCAGCGAAAAGGAGATGGAAACAACATGAGAATACTTTATTTGGACCTCGATTCGCTTCGTCCCGATCATCTGGGCTGCTACGGTTATCATCGCGCCACGTCGCCCAACATTGACCGCATAGCGGAAGAGGGCACCGTCTTCACCAACTATTATTGCTCCGACGCGCCGTGCATGCCTTCCCGGACGGCTCTTATGTCGGGTAGATTCGGAATCCATACAGGCGTAGCCGGCCATGGCGGCACCGCGGCGGATATGCGGCGGGACGGGGCGGCCCGGGGCTTCGAGGATCGGCTCAAACGGGAGAGCCTCCCCTTCGTATTGCGGGAAGCGGGCTACAAGACGGCGACGATCAGCACGTTCGCCGACCGGCATTCCGCATGGACCTTCAACGCCGGCTTCCATGAGGTTCATAATATCGGGGAGAACGGATTGGAATCGGCGCATCAATTACTCCCAACCGCGCTGAAGTGGTTAGAGGACAACGGACGATCGGATCAATGGTTCCTGCATCTGAACTTCTGGGACCCCCACACGCCTTACCGGGTGCCGGATCAGTACGGTCATCCGTTCGCGGATGAACCGTTGCCGGAATGGCTGACGGAAGAAGTGTTCCGATCCCATCTTCATAAGGAGGGGCAGCACAGCATTGCGGATATGAACGCGCTCGCGAAGTCGCATTACGGCAAGTGGAGCCGGCACGGCCGCCAAATCGGATCCTATGAAGATATACGACAGATTATCGATAATTACGACTGCGCGATCCGTTACATGGACGATCATATCGGACATGTGCTGTCGCTGCTTGAGCAGCTCGGGGTCTTGGAGGAGACAGCCATACTCGTTAGCGCGGACCATGGGGAGAATATGGGGGAGCTTGGCATCTATTCCGAACACGGCACGGCAGACCAAGGGACATGCCACATCCCGATGATCTTCCGCTGGCCGGGCGGCGCGCAAGGTACGAGGAACGAGGGACTGCATTACCATCTGGATCTTGCTCCCACTCTGGCCGATCTGATCGGCGCGAAACATCCGGAGCGCTGGGACGGCATCAGTTATGCGGACGGCATATCCGGGGCATCGGACCGAGGAAGGGACTACCTCGTATTGACGCAATGCGCCCATGTCTGCCAGCGGAGCGTCCGGTTCGGGGATTGGCTTTATATTCGCTCTTATCACGACGGCTATCATGGTTTTCCGAAGGAAATGCTGTTCAATCTGAAGGACGATCCTTACGAGCAGAGCAATCTGGCAGAGGAACGGCGGGACGTGTGCAAGGAAGCGGTCTACCTGCTTAACGAATGGCATGACGGCATGATGGCGACGATGGACAACGATACCGATCCGTTATGGACGGTCATGAAGGAAGGCGGGCCGCTGCACGCCGAGGAATACAGGAGCAAGAAGGACCTATAGCGGAGCAGAAGGCCGGCGCATGATGCGCCGGCCTTCTTTTATTCTTGCGCTATGTACATTTGTATGGCGACTATGTCGGATTTTGCGATTGAAAATGATTGAAAGCACTTTCATTACGGAGTCCACATAGAAGGCTGATTATGTCCATACTCCGCTTTCGCCGTCCCTTCTATACTGAAAAAGCAGACAATGATCGCCGGATTCACAATACTAGAAAAGCAAGGAGTGACTGTTGATGCGCAGCGAGGCGAGCGTTGGAACAACGAAGAAGCTTTGGAAAACGATGCTTCAGCACAAATACTTTTATCTGATGGTTCTGCCGGTTCTTATATGGTATGCGATGTTCGCCTACGCGCCGATGTACGGCGTGACGCTGGCTTTTAAGACGTTCGACTACAGCGGCGGCATTCTAGGCAGTCCCTGGATCGGATTCGAGCATTTCCAAAAGATATGGTCCGACGCGGATTTCCAAACGGCATTCAAAAACACRATCATCATCAGCTTGATGAAGCTGCTGATCAATTTTCCGATGCCGATCTTCCTAGCCATTCTATTAAACGAATTTTCGAGGAAAACGGCCAAACGGTTTTTCCAGACGGTCCTTACGTTCCCCCACTTCATCTCATGGGTCGTGCTTGCAGGCATCATTACGATGATCCTCAGCCGAGACGGCGTCGTGAACCAGATCATCATGTCCCTCGGATTCGAGTCTATCGCGCCGTTAACGGACAGCGAGTCCTTCCGGCCTCTGCTTTATCTCACCCATATGTGGCGGGAAGTCGGCTGGGATTCGATCATTTACCTGGCAGCGCTGGCGGGCATTAATCCCGAGCTGTACGAAGCGGCCGAGATGGACGGAGCCAACCGGTTCAAGAGACTGCTCCACATTGCATGGCCGGGCATTAAAAGCACGGTGGCGATTTTGCTTATTCTTCATGTAGGGCAGCTTCTTACGCAAGGAGCAAGCTTTGATCAAATCTTCAATCTGTACAGCTCACCTGTCTATGCGGTGGCGGATGTCATCGATACGTATATCTATCGCACATCGTTCCAGGTAGGCGGAGACTTCGGTTACATGACGGCGGCCGGACTGATCAAGTCCGTCATCAGCCTCGTGCTTCTCGTCTTGGCGAACACAATCGTGAAGCGAATGGGCGAGGAAGGACTCTATTAAATTACAGCTTGGAGGTATTCGACTGATGAAGCAAATGCACGCGAACAAAAAAACAAGASTGAGCGCGTTCGACATCGCCGTGTATATCGTGCTCGGACTATTGTCTCTCGTCACGTTTTTCCCGTTCTACAACGTCCTGATCATTTCGTTTGCCAAATTCGAGGTCATCAGCCAGTTCAATCTGTACTTGCTGCCTTTGTCCTTCGATTTAACGGCTTATAAGGTAATCCTGTCCGACGCGAAGTTTTGGAGCTCTACGGTTAATACGCTCATCGTAACCGTCGTTGGCGTTGCGTTCAGCATGACGATATCGGTTGCGGGCGCTTACGCGCTCTCCAAGAAAGGGATGCCGGGGCGGAACGCCATGCTGACGCTCATCCTGTTCACGATGTTTTTCAACGGCGGGCTTATTCCGTTTTATCTGATTATCAAATCGCTGGGGCTCGTCAACAGCATATTCGTCATGATCATTCCCGCTGGGTTGAACACGTTCTACTTGATTATTATGAAAAACTACTTCGGCACGCTGCCGGAAAGCTTGGAAGAGTCCGCGAAGCTGGACGGAGCCAACGACCTGTACATTTTGCTCAAAATCATTCTTCCCATCTCCGCGCCGTTCATCGCCACCTTTGGCTTGTTCTACGCGGTAGAGCGTTGGAACGAGTGGTGGTACGCGCTCATCTTTATCAGCGACTCCGCGAAGACGCCGCTCCAGATTTACTTGCGGGAGACGCTCATAACGAGCAATCAGCTGCTTAATACGCTTGCTCAGCAAGCGGCCGACAGCAATTCCAGCAAGGTGTACACGCCTGCTTTGCAGATGGCGACAGTCGTCATCTCCAGCGTGCCTATCCTGATGGTATATCCTTTCCTGCAGAAGCACTTCGCCAAAGGGATACTAGTAGGCTCCATTAAAGGATAAGGAAATTCATATAGATGCTTGTCCTATCCTAGCAAAAGCTTCACAATGACAAAAAAGGGAGGATTCAAAATGAAAGGAATTAAGAATTTTGGCTTCATCATGGCCTGTTTGGCTATGATCGCGGGATTGCTTGCCGCTTGCGGCGGCAATGGGAACGAGAAACCGTCCGAGAGCCCGGCAACGACGAATTCGAGTGCGGGAGCCGAGGACGACCCGTATAAGGACCCGATGGAAATTTCCGTTGCTTTCTGGGATGTAGAAGCGGAAGCCACCAAGATCGAGAAGGACCCGATCGTGCAGGAAATTTTGGAAAAATTCAATATGACCATTAAGCCAGTCAATACGACTTGGGATGACTATGGCCAAAAAATTCAGATGTGGGCCGCGTCCGGACAGCTGCCCGACGTATTCGCGATCGACGCAATCGGCACGCAATATCAACGCAAGTGGGTCGAGCAAGGCGTCGTTGCCCCTCTGCCGGACTTGGAGAAGTTTCCAAACCTAGCGAAATATTTTGAAGCTCCGGACATTGCGGGGCTGGCCGTCGATGGCAAACAATACACGATTCCAAGAAGGATGTTCCCGAGCACGGACTGGAGCGCGCTTGACCGCGTCGTCTACTACCGTTGGGATTTGGCGCAGGAGGCCGGCGTTACGAAGGAGCCGGAGACTTGGGATGAGTTCAATGCAATGCTTGAAGCGATCGTGAAGGCCGATCCGGAAGGCAAGAAGATTACAGGTCTGACAGCGGCACAAGTGAAGATGCTGGGCGGATTGTTCTGGCTGTACGGCAACCCGGTTGCCACGAGCGACGGCAGCGGCGCGGATTTCAAATGGATCAAGGAAGACGGCAAGTTCATTCCGGCCGTATTCTCCAAGAATGCTCTGCCTGCCCTTCAAAACATGAAGAATATGTATGATACCGGTCTGATTGATCCGGATATCGCGCTGACAAGTCCGGATATCGCCTATGACAAATTTGCTTCGGGCAAAGCTGCGGCAATGCTTTCCGGCGGCGGATTTATCAACCTGGATTTGAACGTCAATACGAAACGTTGGGCTGCCGGCTACCCGGATAAGGATATGTCGGAAACGGTGAAAGTATTGAAGCCGCTGCAAGGACCTGACGGAGAGCGTAATCACGCCATCTTCAAAACGTATTGGTCCGAGAGCTACTTCAGCGGAAAGATCGATCCGAAGAAGCTGGACCGCATCTTGGCGCTGTATGATTACGTGCTGTCTCCGGAGGGCAAAGATCTCCTGACTTATGGCAAAGAAGGCGTGGACTACAAAGTAGAAGGCGACAAGAAGGTTATGCTGGATAAGACGCCTCATGTCGAGAAGTATCCGGCTACCGGTTTCCTGAGAGACTTGGTGGCATACGAAACATCGGACCGCTATGACGTTAGCAACCCGGCAATTGCCCATGAAGGCCTCAGAGAAGATGCCGTGGAATACATCGACTGGATTCTGAACAACACGAAAGTGCCGGAGTACGACATCCGCTTGACTTACATGTCGACTCCGACCAAGGACAGCTTTACGGTGTTCGATCACGACGATTTGCTCAAAGTGATGATGTCGAAGGATCCCGTGGAGCAATCCTGGCAGAAGATCGTTGACGGCTATAAGTCCAAGGGCCTCGACAAGATGATCGAAGAAGTGAACGCGAAGGCGAAAGAGCAAGGTATCGAATAAGCCCGGCACACAGGCCATTCACGACGGGACCCCGTCCTGAATGGCCTGTTGCGTTGTCTACCAAGATCAACGATCGGATTGCGGCTTTGCGGCTGCGGCTGTCAGAACAAGACAATACCGATGACCGCCGCCCCCGCGATTACGCTGATCGGATGGACTTTATATTTGATAATGGCAAGAAAAGTTAGGACGCCTATCAATAGAGTTGCGAACGTAGTCCAATGGTAGATGGCCTCGGATTGTCCGGAGAATCCGAAATGAATCGCTGCGTATACGATCAAGCCCGTAATAATGGGCCGCAGACCGTAAAAGGAGGATTTGACCCATATATTGGTATTCATTTTATAGAAAAAAGCAGCAATCAGGWTCACGATGACGAGAGAAGGCAGGACCATTCCTGCCGTAGCAATAACGGAGCCCGGCAAGCCTCCCGCTTGGTAACCGATTAACGTTGCACTGTTGGTTGCGACAGGTCCGGGCGACATGCCTGCAAGCGAGACGCTCCGCTGATATTGCTCGGCTGTCAGCCAGCCGTATCGCTCCACTTCGTATTGAATCGTAGGAATGACAGCATAGCCGCCGCCAAAGGACAAGAGCCCGATCTTTAGAAAGGAGAGAAATAATTGCCAGTATAGCATGGAACCACCCCTAAATATAATATTCAATCATGGCCGGATTCTCGCTGGGGGTTTTCTCGGTTTGAACGGACAGCCCGAGCAGCTTCTTCATGCGGATAAGGACAATGCCTGCAACCAATCCGACCAGAATCATGGCCGTTGGACTTATCCCGGTCAGCAAAAGCAGTGCTAACGAACAGACTGAAATGAGGATAGTACCCAGGTCGAACAATGCTGTTTTTCCCATTTTGAACGCTGCTACGGCGATGAGTCCGATGATTGCGCCATGTATGCCCTTGAAAGCGGCCTCTACCTTAGGCTCGGATTGGAAGGCTGCATAAAAGGCGCTAAGGAGAAAAACGATAATAAAACTGGGAAGCGTAATGCCTAGGGTCGCAGCGATTGCGCCAGGTACCTTGCCCATTCGATAACCCAGAAAGGCAGAAGCGTTCACGCCGACACCACCTGGCGCCGCGCTCGCCAAAGACATTAAATCATTCATTTCTTGGCGGGTTATCCATTTTCGCTTATCCACCAGTTCTTTTTCAATCATTGGAATCATGGCATACCCTCCACCGAATGTAGCGGGACCGATTTTGAGAAAAACCCAAAATAATTCATATAAGCGCGATGTACCGTTAGTGGGGCGAATCTCCATAGCTGACACCTCTTCGTGCTAGTGTTTTCTTTATTATATCATCTTTATTCCAAAATGGGATAAACTATTGAGGATATCTTTATCAATAAATCTTATTGGAGAGATAAGCAGGTGATAATCGGTTTAGTTTTTGTTGAATTGGAATTAAGTTGTTCCGGAACATGAAAAAGGCTAAAGCACGAAGAGGTGCTTTAGCCTTGTCCGATAAACGCTAGTTTACATAGCGAGGTCTTTCCAAATCAGGAGTGCCGAACCTATCGCCACGGCATCCTCGCGAAGGATTCCTTTCGTAAAGCTCGGAACGTAGTCGGGATAATAATAGGTGTTTCGCTGCGCTGTATCTACTGCAGTCCGATAAAACAATTCGTTGCTGTTAATCAGGGTGCCCCCTAGAATAATGGTCTCGGGATGAAGGACATTAATCAAGTTAGCAAGCCCGATTCCGAAATGTACGGCGGACTGGGTGAAAATTTCCTGCGCATAGGCGCTGCCTGCGTGAAGGCCGTGAAGCAGCATGTCATATGTAATTCGCTCCGGCGATATATGGGCTGTCCCGGGGATATCCGTACGTCCGGTTTTCGCATCGGCACGGGCACGTTTCACGAGCGCTTGAACGGAAGCGAATGCCTCCCAGGCGCCGTAGTTACCGCGGTCATGCAAGCGGGGGCCGTCCATCTGAATGACCATTTGTCCTACAGCCCCTTCCATATCGACGGAGCCGTGAACGATATGTCCGTCCGACATCATCGCGGACCGCAGCCCGACGCCGGCATGGACGTAAAGCATATGCTGCAGATTTTCGCTGCGCATCGACCAATGTTCGCCGATCAAGGCGGCGTTCGCTCCGTTCTCTAATCGGGCGGGAATACCGGTTTTCTCCTCCAGAAKGCTACAGATCGGCACATGGGTCCAGCCTGGGGACGGGAAATCGGAGGGCTTGGAAATAATTCCTTTGCTGCGTTCAAGCGGTCCAACGGCTCCGACGCCGATACCGATCACTTGATTTCGTTCAATATGGTGGTCTTGCATCATGGACTTGATGCTGCGGACGACATAATCAATTAGCTCAGGCGGGGACATGGCCTCGTCCATCCGCCATCGCATAAGAGCTTTGGCATTCATCTTGGCGTCGAAGAAACCAAGCGTTGATGTTCGGCGCGATATGTCCAAACCGAAGAAATAACCGTAATTCGGATTGATATCATACAAAATCGGTTTTCTGCCTCCGCTGGATTGTCCCTGGAAAGTCAGCAATAATTTATCAGTGAGCATCTCGTCCAGCAGTCGGGTCAAAGAGCTGCTTGTCATGCCGGATACGGGCATAAGCTCAGCCTTCGAAGTCATGCCATGCTGGGCGACATGCATATAGATGAGCTTCTTCGGAGAAGCGATTTGGTGCGAGAATACGTTCATGCGTTAACCTCATTCCAAGTAATAGCATGGGAATCCCTTTATTATAATCGACTAGCAATTGTTTTTCTATCAGCAACGAATTTCAGTGTGCTAAACTGTTTTGGAAGGTTCGTGCACGCTAATTAGATGACCACTCAACTTATAGCGAAAGGGACGAGTAAACTGGAGCCTAAACAATCATGTTGTTCCGTCAGCCGAGGTCAAGCTTCGCAAACGGCAGCCATTCCAAAGAAATATGAGCCCGAAGAGACGATTGTCTCCTCTCATCCTAATGACAGCTTCATCTCCTTGGAGGGCGGGGAGTTTTTTATGGGGACGGATGCAGCGGACGGATTTCCGGCAGACGGGGAAGGACCCATTCGGAAAGTACGCGTCGATCCATTTCGTATCTCGCCATACGCGGTTACTAACAAACAATTCAGCGCATTCGTTGGAGAAACCGGTTATGTAACGGAAGCTCAGAAATTCGGCTGGTCCTATGTCTTTCATTTGCTCGCGTCGGAAAAAACGCGTCAGCACGTTGTGAACGTGCCGCGGCAAGTACCCTGGTGGCTTGTCGTGGAGGGTGCGTATTGGGAGAAGCCGGAAGGCCCCGATTCGTCAATCGAAGATCGGATGAACCACCCGGTTGTTCATGTTTCATGGCATGACGCTGCGGAGTATTGCGCATGGTCGGGAACGCGTCTGCCGACGGAAGCGGAATGGGAATATGCAGCCAGAGGCGGGTTAAGCAGAAAGACGTATCCATGGGGCGATCTGCTAAAGCCGGATGGCAAGCATATGTGCAACATATGGCAGGGGAAATTCCCGGTTAAAAACAATGCAAGCGACGGCTATGTCGGTACTGCCCCCGTGGACGCCTATGAACCGAACGGATATGGCCTTTATAATATGTCGGGCAATGTATGGGAGTGGTGCGCGGATTGGTTTAGTCCGCATTATCATACAACAACGAAGGATGTAAATCCTCTGTTTGACGTACCAACGGAAAATCGTTCGGTGCGGGGAGGTTCGTATTTGTGCCATCGTTCTTATTGCAATCGCTATCGGCTTGCAGCTAGAAGCAGTAATACACCGGACAGCTCAACAGGAAATATGGGGTTTCGTGTTGTCTGCGACTAGAATTGTACGCATAATATTATTCTTCACCTATCCTATGGAGGCTTCGGAACTGTAACGGCGTCATCCCCTCAAGCTGCCGGAAGCATGCGCTAAAGTAGCTGGCTTGCGAGAAGCCTGTTTCTAGCGCGATCTGCTTTACGGACAGCTGGGTTGAGGCGAGAAGGCGTTTGGCTTGGATAAGACGGGCTTCCAGTAAAAAGTCCGGAAAAGATTTTCCGAACGTCTGGCCGAATTTGCGACTGAAGTAATGCGTGCTGTATCCAGCGAGCGCAGCTGCTTTGTCGATCGAGAAGGACTCATGACTATGGGATCGAACGTAATTCGCGACAGCTCGGATTTTATCGGAAGCATAATTAATAGGCACGTTCAGCCGATCGGATGTAGTCTGCAGCCTTGTTAACAGTTCATACAAAGTAGAAGCTACGGTATATTCATCATCAATCTGATAGGTTCTGCCCAATGACAGCAATTTCTCGATTAAGCTCTCGATGGACGATAAGTTGGATAAGGAAAACAACCAAGGCTCATCAAGCCCTCTGCTGTCTAACAGCTCCTCTAACCGCTCCCCGTAAAAATGAATCCACCGAATGTTCCAAGGCTCGCTTGCATCGGAGTAATATTTTTGTCTCATGCCTGGTCCATATAAGAAACCTTGTCCTTTCCCTAATTCATAACGTTTGCCTTCCGTGACAAGGCAGCCTTTGCCATCCAGCACGACATGCAAATTATAATTGCGATGGAGATTGAATTCTTGCGTTTGGAACTCGCGATTGACAAGATGATCGGGAAATTCGCTGAAACCTCCGATATAATCCGGAAAGCATATATGTCTAGGGAATAATGGCTTTGGCAGAAAGATGTGTTCGTTCATGACTAACTCCTTACGCCGCAATATTTTGATTTAAATGAATGTGATCTCTATGTTTTTAGTCTGTTTCTAACATCCGAATGACAATATTTTAATACATGTCGCATGTTTTTGTCATTTATTCAAGTCCGCTCGTCCTTTAAAATGAAGGTAGGAAAATCAACATGATGATTTTTAAAGGAGAGATGGACGGTGCAACAACAACTATATTATGGCGTCGCTTATTATGACGAATATATGCCCTATGAGCGCCTTGAGGAAGACATTCGATTGATGAAGGCCGCCGGTATTAATGTCGTCCGCATTGCGGAATCGACATGGAGTACTCATGAACCGCAAAATGGGGTCTTCGACTTTACGAGTGTTGACCGTGTGCTTGACGCTATGCATAAAGCGGGTATTCATGTGATCGTCGGCACGCCGACGTATGCCGTGCCGACTTGGATGGTTAAGGAGCATCCGGACGTGCTGGCCGAGACACCGAGCGGGCCGGGCCGATACGGAGCAAGACAGATTATGGATATCATCAATCCGACTTATCTCTTCTATTCGGAGAGAATTATCCGCAAGTTGATAAGCCGAGTATGCAGCCACCCTGCTGTTATTGGTTATCAGGTGGATAACGAAACCAAGCATTACCATACGAGCGGCCCTAATGTGCAGCATCGGTTCATTAAGTATATGAAGGAAAAATTCGGGACGGTGGAGAGGCTTAATCAGGAATTCGGCTTCGACTATTGGAGTAACCGAATCAACAGCTGGGAGGACTTCCCGTCCACTGTCGGCACGATCAACGGCAGTCTCGGCGCGGAATTCTCCCGATTCCAGCGTCAGTTGGTTACTGATTTTTTAGCTTGGCAAGTTTCCATTGTGAATGAGTATAAGCAGCCTAATCAGTTTGTGACGCATAACTTCGATTTTGATTGGCGGGGCCATTCGTTCGGTGTCCAGAAGGATGTCGATCACTTTGAAGCAGCAAAGGCGCTCGATATAGCGGGAGTCGATATTTATCATCCCTCGCAGGACGAGCTGACAGGGAAGGAAATCTCGTTCGGCGGCGACTCTACTCGTTCACTGAAGGGGAATAATTACTACGTGCTTGAGACGCAAGCCCAAGCGTTTCCGAATTGGACGCCTTATCCTGGCCAGCTTCGGCTTCAAGCCTTCAGTCATCTGGCCTCCGGAGCTAATATGGTCGCATATTGGCACTGGCATTCAATCCATAACTCCGCTGAAACGTATTGGAAGGGCCTGCTCAGCCATGATATGGGGACGAATCCAACCTATGAGGAAGCGATAACGGTTGGTCGCGATTTCAAGCGGCTGTCTGCTAATCTCATCCATTTGAAGAAGGCGAACCGGGCAGCCATGCTTGTCAGTAATGAGGCGTTAACCGCGCTCGAATGGTTCAAGTTGCCAGGAGGCAAAGTAGGCTATAACGAAATGGTTCGTCTGCTCTATGACCGGTTGTATGAGATGAATATTGGCTGTGATCTGCTGTATCCAAGCTCTTATGACTTGTTCGAGAATTATGACCTCATTGTCGTACCGGCGCTTTATGCGGCATCGGATGAACTACTCCATAAGCTAAACCAATACGTGGAGAACGGCGGCCATGTTGTGTATACGTTTAAGAGCGGATTCGCTAACGAACATATTAAGGTTCGGACTAGCATTCAGCCAGCTATTATAGAAAAGGCATGCGGCATCCAATATAGTCAGTTCGTACAGCCGAATAAGGTTTCGCTTAAGGGAAATCCATTTGGTATTGATGAGGAGTCGGGCAAGGTTGATGTGTGGATGGAGCTCCTCACTCCGACAACGGCTGAAGTACTCGCCTGGTATGATCATCCTTACTGGGGGAAATATGCTGCGATTACGGAAAACCAATACGGCCTTGGTACTGCTACCTATATCGGTTATGTGCCAAGTCCGGAGGTTGCGGGCAAAGTGTTAGAGCGAGCTTGCAAGGCTGCAGGCCTATATGGCCCGAACCAAGAGCTTCGCTTTCCATTGATCGTCAAGAGTGGCGTAAATGAAGCAGGGCGGACCATCCGTTATTATTTTAACTATTCCAGTGATCCGCAGTCCTTCTCCTATCCTCATGGGAACGGAATCGAGCTGTTGTCCGATCGGAACATCACTTCCGGCGAGCAAATCGAGTTAGACGGCTGGGGTTTTGTGATTATTGAGGAGAGCAAAAATTAAATAGAATCAGTCAAAAAGCATTTCCTTGTAAGGAGGAAATGCTTTTTTTTTTGGCTAACCTTCCATATGGATTATTTTTGCAATGAATACGTTAAATGAACGATCGTGCTGTTATATTGGCTGCCGTTCCATTCGGCATAAACGAGCGCTTTGCTGGAAGGACTCCAAGAGGTCGATGCATTTTCGATATCTACGGCCAACTGGGTGGACTTATCGGTTAACAGGTCGTGGATATATAGCCCCTTCACGGTTACTCCGTTTACATCGGCCTTCTCGCTGTACGCAATCATCCGCTGATCGGGCGACCATGAAACCCCGTTAAGCTCCGTCCCTTCTGCAATCGTTTTTTGATTGCCCCCGTCTGCGTCGCAAAGAATCAACACGTTTTTGGAGCCGTTTGCTTGCAACACCAGCATTTGATTCCCGTCGGGCGAGGGGAATACGCCGTAAACATGATCCAAATTCATGCTTGCCTTTACTTTCGTCCCCAGGTCGAGCACCATTAAGGACTCATTGGAATTGGTAGTGTAATAAACCCTATCCTTCATTTTTTGGGCGATAACCAAAGCTTCCTCCGTTAAGCCGACTAATGGAGCGATGCTCCCCGTAGAACTTGCTGTGTAGGCGCCTCCGCTGTAAGCTGCGCCAATTATCGTTGCATCATCCGACCAATGGGCGCTCATAGCCCCGCCAATCGGATCTCCCATAATGCCGAATGAATCCAACGTATTCAGGTCCATCACGTGATAGACAGGATCTCCTAATGAGAATTCGCTATATAGCAAATGGCTTTTATCGGCAGATAAGGACGCGACTCCCAGAAACGCATTAGCCTGTTCTTTTAGCAGCTCGTATTGTTTGGTAGTTAGGTTGTAGGTATACAGGCTTCTAGGATAGGAATCCGACAATTCCTCTAGCTTCATTTTATCTAGAGACGTGTTTTCTTTCGATACGATGACGGTTTCCTCGTTCAACCAGTCCGTTATTTCCATCTTTTCATATCGTTTCATTTTGTCGACGGAAACAGTAGGCTCGCCTGCTTCCTTGCCGGTATCATCAATAACCGTGATCGTTTCCCCAGGCTTTTTAATGACCACCCTGTTAACACCCTCTTCCGAACTGCAGGCCGTAACGTATATAAGCAACGTTGCAGCAAAACCGACTATGATCCTATTTGTTTTCTTCATTAAGATCGCCTCCTCGATACCTACAATATCAAGAAATTGTTGCAATCCTGCAAACGAATGTTTCCAAGATGTAAACAAAAGCATCGAATATGTTAATTTTAGTTACCCAATTCCGATGGCCCATAAGCCGGGAAAGAGATTCTGAATACGGTTCCTGCCGAATCGGTGCTCACAAGCTCGATAGAGCCCCCTTGCGATTCCGCAACCTTTGTGGCTAGAGAAAGCCCAAGACCGGCGCCGCCATGTTCCTGGGCTCTGTTTTTGTCGACGGTGTAGAATGGCTCGAAAATTTTGTGCGCTACGTCTTCCGGGATGCCAATGCCTGTATCGGCTATTTCAATGATAACCTGACCATCCTTCCATTCATTCCTTACCCCAATAAGGCCCTTTGGTTTGTTATATTTAATGGCGTTATCCATAAGATTGACAAGAACGATCGTCAAGCAGTCTTTGTCGACTTCCGCATAAGCTTCGGTTAATTCCGTCTCCAGTCGTATGCCGAACTTATCCAGCTTCCCTTGCAGGCTGTTCAGCACGAGCTGGATCGCTTGCCGCACATCGATCTTTTCCTTGATGAATTCGAAATCGTATTTGTCCAGCGATGCCAATTGCAACACCTTTTCGACCATTTCATAGAGCCGCCGAGTTTCGCTTGTGATATTGGCTTTCGCTGTTTTGAGCAGCTCCTCATCGTCCGGGTACATGTCAAGCAAATCGAGATAGGCTTTAATGGACGTTAACGGTGTTTTGAACTCGTGGGTAACGTTGCCGATAAACTGCTTTTGCTGCTTATCGAGCAGAGATAATTTATGGACCGCCAGCGTTAATTTTTCCCGTTCCTGGTCCTTATCCCGGATGGTTCGCATAATTTGCTCGCTCATGRCCCGGATGCCTTCGCTCAATTCACCGATTTCATCCTTTCGCGAGAGCGTGTCTGCTGTGAACTGCCCGTCCCGAATCCGATCCACCGTGCGGTTAAGTCTGATGATGCCGCCGGCAAACGAATTAAAGTAAATATAAGCCAAAATAAAGCTGAGTAAAAACACGCCCGTCCCGATATAAATAAACAGCTGCTTGATCTGAGTGTAAAAAGCCAGGTTCTTCGATAAGGAGTAATTGAACTGCACAACGCCGATCTGCTCATTGCCCGCGCTTAACGGGGTCATGTAATACAGCGATTCTTTTTCCGTGAGATAGGCCGTTTTATTGTTCAGGGCAAAGGCTAACGTTTTCTTCATGCTGCCTGTTGCAACGTTCGGTCTGTCTTTATTAAGAATGGTTCCTTGCTGATCGTACAACACGACCGATTGCCCGCTTATTAATTCTAATTGCTCTGCAAAATCCTTGCCTTTCGACGCAAGAAACGTTTGAGGCACTTTGATCGACTCGGYCATAATGGTCTGGATCAAATAGACGTTTGCGGTTGTCGCTTGCTGGGCAAAATACTGCTCGATCTCCGCCTGCTGATTTTTTTTGATGCCTTCCAGCACGAGCAAGCTTAGGACGAACACCGTAAGAAGCAATAGGATAGCCAAAAAAATACTGAATTTAATTTTTATGCTGATTCTCACGGTATCCTCCCATCGCTTTATAACCGATGCCGTGTACGGTCTGTATGATATCGTTATTATCGGATCCTAGCTTTTTTCTAAGCCTTTGCACATGAATGTCCACGGTGCGCGTGCCGCCAATATAATCCATTCCCCAGACCAAATCCAAAAGCTGCTCTCTCGTATAAACTCTGTCGGGGCTGGCAATCAGCAGTGCCAACAGATCGTATTCTTTCGGTGTCAAGTCCAGCTTCTCGTCGCCGGCCAAAGCCGCTCGTTTGCTCCTATGCAGCACGATTCCGCCCAGCCTGATTTCGTCAAGCTCTTGTTTCTCTCCTGCGGCCTGCATTCTTCTAAGCAAGGACTTTAAACGCGCAAGCAGCTCCCGCATATCGAAGGGCTTCGTGATATAATCGTCGGCTCCCAGCTCAAGTCCCAAAATTTTGTTGATGATATCCTCTTTGGCTGTCAGCATGATCACGCCGATGCGCCCTTTATCCTGCAGCTTCTTCAGAATGTCATAGCCATCCATGCCGGGAAGCATCACATCCAAAATGATGGCATCCGGACGAAACGCATATACGCTTTCCATCGCTGCTGATCCATGAGCAACTACCTGGACGGTGTATCCTTCTCTTCTTAGGGCGTATGCGATGGCATCCGCAATGTTTCTTTCGTCTTCGATGACCATAATTTTTTCGTTCATTGATTCACCGATCCATTCTCCCAATTTACAAAACAGTCTATCATCCCTGAAACTTGAAATCTATCACTCATTTCTAGTATAAATGGTGTATGTCTGGAAAAGTGGAGTGTAGCGATGTATAAGGTACTCTTAGTGGATGACGAATTTATTATATTAGACGGTATTGCTTCGGTCGTAGATTGGGAAGCATGCGGTACGCAATTAATTGGTACGGCGCAAAATGGAGTCGAGGCATTCGAGCTCGTGAAGCGCGACCCGCCGGATATTATTATTAGCGACATTCGCATGCCGGGAATGGACGGCTTGCAGCTCGTAGCAGCGGTAAGGGAGCTTAATCCGGATATATCGTTTATTTTGCTAACGGGTTTCTCCGAATTCGATTATGCGAAGACCGCCATGCAGCACGGTGTCAATCATTATTTGCTGAAGCCGTGCAGCGAGGAAGCGCTAATGGAAGCGCTCGAGGAAGTCGTGCAGCGGCGACGGGAAAAGGATGACAACGACCATTTCGTGCAATCGATTAAGTACGGCCTCGAGCGCGTGCTGCCTCATGCGAAGGAGCAATTTCTGAAGGAGCTCGTCACGAACAAAACGTACGGCGTTATGGAATGGCAATATTTCGGCCGATTGTTCGGTCTTCAGTTTCAAACCCAGCGCGTTCGGCTGCTGCTTGCGGAAATCGAAGGCGAGTACGAGTACGAGCATTTGTTTGCGGTCAAAAACATTGCCGAGGACGTATTTCAAAATCCGGTCTTAAGCTCGACGGTAGGAGGCCATGTGCTGCTGCTGATGGAGGACGAGCTTAGCGAGGAGCAATTGTTCGAGAAAATCGACGCGATCCGCTCCACCTTTATGAAATATTACCGTTTGGATCTAACGGCCGCGCTGAGCGAGCCCGGCGAGCTCGCGCATGTGAGGCGGTTGTACACGCATACGCTTGCTTGTCTCAATCACCGGTTCTACCTTGGTGAAGGCAGCTTAATTACGGAACGCGATATTTCCGTTCCGGAGGATGCGGAGAAGCGGGATTTCGAATACGATCCGGAGCGGCTGTCGATGCCGATCAAGGCGGGCCACTGGGCGGACGCCGAGCTTGAGCTGAAGCGAATGTTCGGGGAGCTGTCCGAGCTTCGATATGWGATCGAGGAAACGAAATCGTATCTCATCCAAATCTTCATGGAAATTATTCGTATATGCTCTCCCGCACAGATGAAAGGTTATTTGGACAAGCTGCCGGGTTTAATCGCAGGCAGCACGCTGCAGTCGTTCGAGCAGTTTGTCATGACGATCGCCCGCAAAATTACGCTGGACCGTTATGAGCGCAACCGCCGCAAGCAGTCTCAAATGGTGCAAAGCGTGATCCAGATCGTGCAGGAGAGATACAGCGACGAAACGTTGACGCTGCAGACGATTGCTGCCGAAATTTATATGAATCCCGATTACATCAGCAAAATGTTCAAAAAGGAAACCGGCGAAAAGTTTACGAATTACGTCATGAACATCCGGATCGAGAAGGCGCTGGAGCATATCGAGCGCGGAGGCGACTTGACGATTGCATCGTTGGCCGAAGCGTCGGGCTTCGGTGAAAATTATTCGTATTTCAGCAAAATATTCAAGAAGTATACCGGTTTTTCGCCATTCGAATACCGGAAATCACCTTTATAATCGATACGCATAGAAGCACCTTGCATCCGTATTTAGACGGATTGCAGGGTGTTTTTTTTCCGATTAAGCCAATGTCGGATTTTTTTCAACGGAAATTTAGCAACGGTTTTGAACAAAAAGGCATCGGAAATGGACATGGGCATCGTCAGTTGAAGCGGTTATAGTAGTAAGCGTAATCATTAATTAATTAATTAACACGAAGGATGGAGGGTTACCCGATGGAGCTGGAGCAACAGCTGGCAGACAAGAGCGCAAAGGCGAAGACAAGCACATTATCCTTCATCAAAAAGGAACTCATACGGAATAAATATGTATACCTCATGTTAATTCCGGTTGTCGCTTACTACTTCATTTTCAGCTATGGACCGATGTACGGCCTCCTGATGGCGTTTCAAAAGTCTTACAGTCCGATCAAGGGCATTATGGAAGGCAAATGGATCGGGTTCGACAACTTTACGATGTTTTTCGAAAGTTATTACTTTTGGCGAATTATAAAAAATACGCTTATTCTCAGCTTTTATAGTATTGTGTTCGGCTTCCCTGCCCCGATTATATTGGCGCTGCTGCTGAACGAGGTTCGATTGAAGTGGTTCAAGAGCACGGTGCAAACAGTCAGCTATATGCCTCACTTCATATCGGTTGTAGTCGTAGTCGGTATGTTGAAAACGTTCTCAGCGCTTGACGGCGGCTTGTTCAACGTCATTAGAAGCTTCTTCGATCTTCAGCCGGTCATGTTCCTAGCGGAAGCGGATATGTTCAGACCGATGTACATTTTGTCGAACATCTGGCAAGGTGCGGGCTGGGCGTCGATTATCTTCCTGGCGGCGCTGAGCGGCATCGATCCGCAGCTGTACGAAGCGGCGAAGATGGATGGTGCGGGGCGCTGGAAGCAATTAATGCATATTACGCTTCCGGGTATATTGCCAACGATTGTCGTCATGCTGATTCTACGTCTAGGCGCAGTGATGAATTCCGATTTCCAAAAAATATTGCTTATGCAAACAGCGCCAACCTATGAGACATCCGACGTCATATCGACCTTCGTCTATCGGTCAGGCATTCTGGAAGGCAATTACACATACTCGACAGCAATCGGACTCATTAACGGTGTCATTAACTTCTCGCTGCTATTGCTAGCGAACTCGATTAGCCGCAAGGTGAATTCCACAAGTCTCTGGTAAATAGGAGGAGCCTATGAAACGCTCAACAGGCGAATATGTATTCGATACCGTCAACATCCTGCTGCTATGTTTCGTCATAGCACTGTGCTTCTACCCGATGCTGTACGTGCTTAACTCATCGGTCAGCGATCCGGATCAAATGCTTCGGTCGCGTTCGCTCATGCTGCTGCCTCAAGGCTTCCAGCTTGAAGCTTACAAATTCGTGTTCAATTATCCTAAGATCTACACCGGATATCTCAATACGCTTATATACGTTGTGGTCGGAACGACAATTAACTTGTTTATGACCTCGCTTGCCGCTTACGGGCTTTCCCGTATGGATCTAATGGGCAGAAAGACGCTTATGAAGATGATTACATTTACGATGTTTTTCGGCGGCGGCATGATTCCGACTTTCCTGCTCGTGCAAAATCTCGGTCTTGTCGACACGAGATGGGCGCTTCTTATCCCAGGCGCAATCAGTACCTTCTATTTCCTTATTATGAAGACGAGCTTCGAGTCGATTCCGATCAGCCTGATCGAATCGGCCAAGCTTGACGGAGCCAATGACATCACTGTTCTGTTCCGCATCGTGCTTCCGCTGTCCAAATCGATTCTTGCGGTTATGATGCTGTATTACGCGGTTGATCATTGGAACGATTACGTGAATCCGATGCTTTATCTGCGCAGTCAAGAGCTGTATCCGATCCAAATCGTCATGCGCGATATTCTCATTAGCAGCAGTACGGAAGCGATGGGGGCGGGAGCGGACACAGGCTTTGCGATCGGGGAAAACATCAAGTACGCGACGATCATTATTTCGACGCTGCCGATTATGATTGTTTACCCGTTCATCCAACGATTTTTTGTTCAAGGCGCTTTAATCGGTGCCGTGAAACAATAAATAATTTCAAACTTTACTTGGAGGCGATTCACTGTGAAGAAAAAAGCGGGGTTAATTCTTGTGAGCTCCATGGTGCTGCTTAGCATCTTGTCGGCATGTTCGGGAAACAACAATGGATCAAACACAGGCAATAACGGCAATACGCCGGCGGGTACGGAGGCGCCTAAGGAAGAAGCGATTACTGAAATTCCGCTTCCGATTACGAACGAATCGTTCACGATCGATTATTGGCGCGCTAACGACGGCAAGCTGACGGCTTCTTTGCAAAATTTCGGTGAAATGGCCAGCTATAAAAAGAAAGAAGAGCTGACCGGGATCAAAGCCGAGTTTACGCATCCGCCGCTAGGACAGCAAAAGGATCAGTTCAACCTTCTGATCGCTACGAAAGATTTGCCGGACGTGATTTATTATAACTGGGCAGATGCTGTCGGCGGACCTGAGAAAATGATCGATGACGGCCGCATTATCCGCCTGAACGAGCTGATTGATCAATATGCGCCGAACCTGAAAAAAATTATCGATTCCGATCCGGACGTGAAGAAGCAAATTTCGCTCGACGACGGCACGATTTACATGTTCCCGTTGCTTAAATTGGATGCCTTGAAGCTGAATGCGACTTCTGGCCTCATTATGCGGAAAGACTGGCTTGATAAGTTGAACCTGAAATCGCCGACAACGATCGACGAGTGGCATACGGTATTGAAAGCGTTCAAGGAGCAGGATCCGAACGGCAACGGCAAAGCCGACGAGCTTCCGTTCACTGGCAACTGGGGCCCTGGCAACCTGACGAAGCTGCATGACTTCGCGCCTGCGTTCGGCGTTATCGGCGGCTTCCAAATCCAGGACGGCAAAGTAGCATTCGGTCCGATCCTGCCTGGTTATAAAGATTTCCTTACGGAAATGGCGAAATGGTACCAAGAAGGACTTGTCGATCCTGAGATTATGACGAACGACGGCAAAGCGTTCGATTACAAAGTGACGAATAACTTAGCCGGATCTTATCAAGGCGGCGTATTCAGCGGCATGGGCAAATACTTTAACTTGATGAGAGGCACCGATCCGAACTTCAACTTGACGGGCGTAGCTTCGGCGCTTGCGCCGGACGGCAAATCGTACGCGGCGTTCAATATGGAAAATAAGGTGTTGACTTACGGCGAAGCGATTACTTCCAGCGCGGACAAAGATAAGCTGAAGTATATCGTTCAATGGATGGACTACAACTACAGCCCTGAAGGCAGCGATTTGTTCAACTTCGGTATCGAAGGCGAGAGCTACACGAAAGAGGGCGACACTTACAAGTTTACGGATCTGATTACGAAAAATCCGGACGGCTTGACGTATGACCAAGCGCTTTCGAAATTCGCGCTCTCGATCATGGACGGTCCGATTAACCAAGACAGCAAATATTTGGACGCGCTGCTGTTTGACCAAGGTCAAAAAGACGCGAACACGGAATGGATGAAACAGAGCTCGGCGCTGGCGCTTCCTATGATTCGCCTTTCGATCGACGAAGCAAGCCAAGTGACTTCCATCATGAGCCAAGTTAACACGTACTTGAACGAAACGATGACTGCAATCATAAACGGCTCGAAGCCGGTGTCAGAGTATGACAAAATGGTAGAAACGATCAAAGGCATGGGTATTGACGAAGCGATTAAGCTTCATCAAGCAGCTTATGAACGTTATATGAACAAATAATAGCCAGTATAGAGACTGTTTACCGGGGCGGCGAAAGCCTCGGCAAGCAGTCTCTTCTTCCAGCTTCGATCATGCGGAATGAGAGATTGAGTGCGCAGTATGCTCCTGAATATGTTATACCTAAAGTATGAATGATGCTAAGGAGGCACTCGCTTGATCAAAGCCTATCGAAATATGAGCATAAAGCTGAAAATATTTTTTATCATTGCGTTCATTATGATCCTCATCATTACCCTGGCGTTCAGCTCGCTCTATTACGCTTATTCGATTTACGATAAGCAGCTGTACGATAAATCGCATAGACTGCTCAACTTATCGTCCTCTTCGATCGATATGGAGCTTAAGAAGCTGGAATCGATGTCATTGACCATCCTATCGGATACGGTCATACAGCAAAGCTTGAAGGAGCTGCTTGTGGACGACTCCGAATATACCGGTTATGTCATCCGCAAGAGAATGACTGATCGGTTATGGGCGCATATAAGCACATCCGAACGGTACGTGCAGTCCGTGCACTTGGTTGATACGAAGGAGAGGGTAAGCAAATACGGCAGTTCCGTCGAGCTGGTGGGCGAGAAGTATAAGCGCATCCGTGATATGGCTTCGGCAGGCAAAGGAGCCGCGCGCTGGTTGTATCCGGACAATACCGACCCGATGCTGATTCTCGTAAGGGAAGTTCGATCTTACGAGCCTTTGACGCTCGAGCCGATTGGTTTCCTCATTTTGCGCATTAATATCGAACGGATCGTTGAAGATTACGCGGGAATTGCTTCAGAGAACAGCGATGTGATCATGAAGTCCGGCCAAAGCGTCGTTTATCCGTACCGCAATCTTTCGCCCGAAATGGCTCAGGCCGCACAGCCTTTAGATCAATCAGACGGTTATGAAATTAAGGATATGAACGGTGAAGCGGTATTTTTATCTCAGAAAAAATCATCGTATACGGGCTGGACCTATTACAATGTTGTTCCCTACAATCATATTTTCGAAAAAATCGTGTGGCTCAAAAACACGTTGATTATTGTGTTTACGGCTACGGTTATTATCGTAATCTTAATCGGGCTGCTGTTCGCCCGAAGCTTAACGAAGCCGATTCGCTTGCTCATCAACCAGATGAAAGAAGTGCAGTACGGAGACCTGGAAAACATGGGTGCCAGTCTGCACGGCGCCGTGATTCAGCAAATGGACGAGGTCGGGCTGCTTCAGCGCACATTCCGGTTAATGATGGCCCGGATTAATACGTTAATCAAAGAAAATTACGCGAATCAGCTCATTATTAAGGAAACCGAGTTTAAGGCGCTGCAAGCCCAGATCAATCCGCATTTTCTGTACAATTCGCTAGATTCGATCAATTGGCTGGCGAAGAAGAACGCTCAAGGACAAATATCGAGCATGGTCGTGTCGCTAGGCTATTTGCTTCGTTCGTCGATCAGCCTGAAACGCAACGTCATTACGATCGCGGAAGAGCTGGAAATCGTTCAGCATTATATTACCATCCAGAAGTATCGCTTCCAGCACAGGCTCGACTTCCACATGGAAGTAGACGAGCGGTACGCGAACGTTCCGATACCGAAGCTGACGCTTCAGCCATTATTGGAAAATGCGATCCAGTATGCACTCGAACCTCAGATCGAGCCTTGCACCATTCGTATTTATACCCAGGAAACAGGCGATCAGCTCGCTGTAATCGTCGAGGACCAGGGGCCCGGCATGGAAGAGCATTATTTGCGCAAGGTGCTTAGCGGAGAAGTTGAAACAAGAGGCTCAGGCATCGGTCTGACGAATATCCAAGATCGAATGAGGCTCGCCTTTGGAGAAAGCTATGGGATTCTAATAGAAAGCAAGGTGGGGAGCGGCACGAAAGTTTTGGTCATGCTGCCGCTTACTCGGGAGGTACAAGCAGGATGAGAGCGACTATACGGATAGGGATGCTGTTAGGGATAGTTGTGCTATTATTCGGCTGCGGCAGAGCGGAGACGGTTGATCCGGTCCGTTCATCCGACGAGCCGATTACGCTCCAGGTGTTCTGGTGGGGGGGAGATTTTAGAAATAATGCGACGATCCAGGCGATCGAAATGTACGAAAAGCAAAATCCGCATGTGAATATTGAGTTCGAATATACAGGCTTTAACGAATATTGGAAGAAGCTCGCGCCATATGCCGCCGGCAACGCGCTGCCGGACATCATTCAGATGGATGTTTCCTATTTGGCGCAATATTCGACCTTGGATTTACTCGAGGACTTAACGCCATATATGGACAAGAAGTTGATCGACGCAACCCATATTAGCGATAATAACTTGTCCGGAGGCAAGATCGGGGATCATTTATTCGGCATTAACTTGGGCGTCAACGCGCTGTTCAGCGTCTATGATCCGGAAGTATTCAAGCAGCATGGCATTGCGCCGCCGACCGAGAATTGGACATGGTCCGATTTTGAAGCGATGGGTGAGCAATTGAAGGGCAAAGGCGTTTATATCGGAACAGACCTTACGCCTGAGCAGTATTTTGCCTACTATCTTAGACAGAACGGCCGCACGCTGTTTGCCGCCGACGGCACGAAGCTCGGGTATGAGGATGACGAGCTGTTCATCGATTATTTCGGCCGCATGCAGAGAATGGCGAAGGCTCGTCTCATTTTCTCGCCGGATATATGGTATTCCGATGTGCGGTTATCGGATTCGGATCCGTTCTATACGGGAGGAGCGCTGCTCGGCTGGGGCTATTCCAATCAGTTTATTACAACGGCCGAGAAATACGGCAAACCGCTGCAGTTGGCGCCAATTCCCGGTCCGAATAGAGATCAAGGCATGTTCCTGAAGCCGGGCATGTTTTTCTCCGTGGCGAAAAACTCGAAGTACAAGGAGGAGGCGGCTAAGTTCATCAGCTTTTTCGTCAACGATCTGGAAGCCAATAAAATCATGAAGGCGGAACGTGGCGTACCGGTGTCCGCGAAGGTGAAAGACGATTTGAAGCCTTTCCTTGAACCGGAGCAGCAGCAAGTGTTCGAATATGTGGAATGGGTGGAGCGGCATAGCAGCCCGATCGATCCGCCTGATCCGGTCGGAACGGGGGAAGTGACGGCGGTGCTTCGCAATCTGTATGACTTGCTGCTGTTCGACAAAATAACGCCGCAAGCGGCTGCCGCTGAATTTAGAACGAAAGCGAACGCTATCTTGGAGCGAAATAAAAAATGAGGAGATGAAAGAAATGAAAATTAACGCAAAAGCAAGCGAGTTGAAGCAAGTCGTCGGACGCGTGGCGGAGTATACGTTCGGTATGGACCTGACATGGGATTGGCCTGGCGGAGTCGCCTATTACGGCGTCAGCCGGGCGTTCGAGGTAACGGGCGAGCAAGCTTATTTGGACCGGATGGTAACCTGGGTGGATGAATATATCGAAGCTGGACTTCCGGGATGGACGGTCAACACATGCGCGATGGGGCATATGCTGCTCACGTTGTACGAGCATACGAAGGATGAGAAGTATGCCAAGCTTATTTTCAGCAAAATTGACTATCTGGAAAATAAAGCGCTGCGCTTCGGCGACCGCGTGCTTCAGCATACCGTATCGGCCAAAAACGATTTTCCGGAACAGTGCTGGGCGGACACGCTGTTTATGGCGGCGTATTTCATGCTGCGCGCAGGCATTATGTTCGACAAAAAACATCTCGTCGACGACGCCTTGCATCAATTTTTCTGGCATATCAACTATTTGCAGGACGAGAACGACGGGCTGTGGTACCACGGCTACAACCATATCAAGAAGGATCATATGTCCGGCATGTACTGGGCGCGCGCCAACGCTTGGGCGGCCTATACGATGTCCCGCGCGGCAAGGATATTGCCGGAAGGATATTTGTATCCTCCGATGATGCATATATGGAGTTCATTGCGCGATCAACTGGCCGCTATCAAGAAACTGCAGAAGGAGGACGGCCTCTGGGGTACGGTGCTCGATTACCCCGAAGCCTATGGCGAAGTGTCGGCTACGGCGGGTATCGCGGCGGCAATGGTCACGCAAGGCAATCCGTTACATGGGAAGTATGTGAAGAAGGCGCTTGACGGCGTTCTGGCCAACATCGCGGACAACGGACGCGTGCTGAACGTATCTGGCGGCACCGCGGTCATGAACGACATCGCCGGCTACCTCGGCATCGACAGAAAATGGGCCCAGGGTTGGGGGCAAGGGTTGGCGCTAGCGTTCTTGGCTTCGGCTGTAGAGAATCAGAAACATAATGCGGCGGATGAAATAGAATAAATAAAAACCAGTTAGATCAAAACAGTTGATCTAACTGGTTTTTATTTTAGGTTCATCAGAAAGATTCTTGTTCGTAATTGAAGATGGCCATTCCCTCATTGCATAGCCGTATAATGGTATCGATCTCATCCTGCGGGCGGGTGCTTCGCGTACTGTTCAGTTGTACGGACAACACCCGATGAATCTCATCGAGGGAAACAAGAGCAAGCTCCGACAATAATTGCAGCGTTTTTTCGTTACGTCCGACTAAGTCCTCGTAACGAATCAGGACGGTACCCGGCATCTCCTCCTCAAGCTCCTGGTATTGTTTGGCACGTTCGTTCCAGATTTGTCCGAAGGCCTCTGCATCGTCTTCCCAATATGACGTCTCGCTTCGCCAAATATCAATGGGATTTCTAACTAGAAGGATTATAGCACTGTCCGGAAAACATTTTTGCAGTAACATAAGCTCGCTTTTCCCGTATCTGACTTCTTTAAAGCCGATTCGGTCATGCTTATCTCGGTGTTGGATGTACATGTGATCAAACAGCACTTTAATTGATTCAATGACAGCAGCTTCAATGAAAGGTTCATCAGGCGTCATATTTGCTGTCCATAAATTAGGATCTTTGCCGCTTTGGAAAAAATCGCGTTTTTCGTCTTTGCTGCCGTTCGAAAAATAGGAGGCGAGATCCCCTATTCTTATAAACTCCGATACGATCCCCCCATGCTCGCCCCATATCAAGGTATTCTTTCGACAATTGAAAATGCGTTGCACCAGCGTCGACCCCGTTCGTTGCGTCAAAGCGGATATAATTACATCCATACCAGTTCCCCTTCTTCATTGAACAAGGCTTGAACGGCGAGCGGCAATTCCGCATGGGCAGATCTATCGCTAATGACTATATCGGGAGCCGAATGAGTCGTTTCATCCCAGCTCATCCATTGCAATCGACCAAAGCTGGAGCGGCGCACTGCCGCCGATCCGTCTTTCAATTTGATATAAAGGAGATTCCCTTCGCTCAAGAGCCGAATGATCGTTTTGACTATGCCGTCGGATTGCGGGTAGCTGGACAAATAAATTTCGATCAAAAGGCTTTTCCCGTTCGCGACGCGAAGGTTTTGTTTGTCGCGGAGCAGCGAATCGATTAATTTTGACCACTGACGTTCCCAGCTTTGTTTGGAAAAGCTTTGTGAAACGGACTGCGCTCTTTGTTTGAATAAAGCCCGCTTGGAAGGATTTTCGATTAAGTCCGCAATGGCTTCTTTTAGCGCATGTGCATGGGGCTCGATCAATAACCCGTTATAATCGTGAATGACAAGATCGGACAGCCCGCCGACTCTGGTTGCGATAACGGCATTGCCGCAAGACATGGCTTCCAGACAGGAGAGGCTCGTTCCTTCGCTGTACAGCGTAGGGATTAAGGAAATATCCGCTTGGTTGTAAGCCTCGGACATTTTATCGAAAGGAAGCGTATAGTGTTTGATCCGTCCCGGCCAACGGTTCATTTTCATCTTGACCATGCGGATATCGTCGGATTCGCCCTGTCCGCAGAAATGAAAATCCACTTGCGGGTATTTGATTAGAATTTCGTCGATAACTTGCAACACAAGCTGAAGTCCTCTGGCATGATAAAGTCTGCGGGGGTATAAAATAACGATTCTATCCTCCGACTTCTGAGAATCCGAATGGGGATAAAACTCAGCCGGATCAACATAATTCGCGATTACTTTCATTTTGTTGCGAAGGGTATAGTCTATGGTTTGAAACCAGTTTGCCGAATTGTTATCTACCGAAACCAGCCTGCCGCAAAGCTTTGCCCCCTCGATAAACCGACGGTTCGTTTCCCAGAACGAGAAGCCGTCCGCATAACAACTTGCGGGGTTATCCCATGCAACGCCATGAATAATGCCAATGCTTGATTGCCCTATTTCGTATGGCCATGCATTGAAGAATGCGGAATAGACGTTCAAAAGAGACCGTTCAGCCGTCTGTTCATGAAATAACCGGCTATACATTTTCACTACGCCGATGCTTAATTCTTTGGCGTGCTGCCCGCCTCTGGACAAAGAGACGATATCTATTCCCCGAAACCTGCGTATCCACGGATCATTCCCATATTGATAGATCGTTAACGAATACCCTTTTTGCTCGAACAATCGAGACAAATCGATCAGATATCTTTCCGCTCCGCCGGAGTAAAATTTATCGCCTTCAAAGTCCAAAAAGGTTGTTGCCATAACGGCAATTTTCCCGGTTGAATTATAGTTTGCGAATGCTTGCCAAACGGAAGGCCGGCTGAGCAAAAGCTCTTCAATGCGGTCGGCACGAGCAGCCCATTGATTCTGACTGGCTAATCTCCTTCCAGCTTCCTTCGCCTGGCGTGCAACTTCTGGTTTTAACCCTTTCATGATCGCGGCCTCGAAGCCGGCGATATTTCTTGCAGCAAATACCCAGTCGGATTGGTATGGCAGAATCTCGGAAATGGGGGTTGATACGATTGGCAGGCCAAGGGAGGCGTACTCATAAAATTTAACCGGGGAGACGGAATTCGTTAAATCATTTACTAGAAAAGGAATGATGGCGACGCGAAAAAACTGACCGTATTGAGCGAGCAGCCGGTAGGGTTTCATTCCAAGCAGATGAATGTTAGGGGCTTGCAGCTTCGTTTCATCGATACCGATATGGCCCAAAATGACAAACTGCCAATCGGGTCTTCTAGCCGCCAGCTCTTTCACTAAATGCGTCGCAAACCATTCTTCTACGGCTCCGAAATAGCCGATAATCGGTGATCCGGTGGCAACTATGGGAGCAAGATCCTCCGGCACGGACACGGCGGGTGATAGAAAGTCTTCGATTCTTGCGGCGTTTGGCAATAATACGGCATCGCTTCTGTCAGTAACGTAACGCTTTAAAGCCGTTGCGGAGTATGTGACGATATCTGCCTGCTTCACGATTTGATTATGTTTTTGTTCCATTTGATCGTCGTACAACGAGAAAAACTCCAGTTGGTCTAATATATCGTACCAGAGCGTTTTGTGGGGCAAGAAATCCGCCCATGCCATCTGCACCAGCCAACTGCATAGAACGATGACGGATTGGCTTCTAAGCACCGACAGAAGATGTTTTTCACCTTGCACGACAAACAGATTGGGTTCTACTTCCCGTAAGCCGAAAGTTCCGGAGGAGGCTTCGCAAAAAAAACAAAGATATCCGCGCTTGGCCAACTCTATCAGCAAATGCTGAGGGCGCTGATTCGGCTCCCAAAGAACGGCCTCCGGATAAACTACGATCGCTTTGTAAGACTTCACCGCTAAAACGTTCATCAATTCCAAAGACTGTGAAGACAACGGACCATGTATATATTCGTTGTAGATTTGTTGGCGATTTAAATAATGGGACCGAAAATCAATGGTTCCGGCAGTCAAAGGATTTGACCTCCTTCTAACTATTTTCAAGAAAAAGCACCGGCTTCTCGCAAAGCCTAACTCATTTAGCCATAATATGTCCCCTGCCGTTAATTAGGAATAGGTTGTTTGCTTAATTTGCCATAGACAAGTTCCCATGTTTTTGTAAATCCATAAACTTACAGCATAACTCATTAAGGAGCGTGTTAGTGGCATGTATATTGTCAAGAAAAGACTTCGAGCAGTTCCGTGCTATACGGGCCGCTGGAAAAAGCCGCGCGAAAAAAAGAAAACCTCCCGAGTGAGGAGATCTTCGCTTTTAAATAAGCTTACTGCTTTGCGCAGAAGTTTCGTAAGGTATGTAGGGCGAATAAACAGGCGAATCGGAACACTGACCGCCATAATAAGAAGATTGTCCAATGAAACGAATCAACTGCAGAGCCAGGTAAGCCAGCTGGAAAGGCAGGTAAACCTGATTTCAACGGAATTAAATGCCCTTGTTGTGCCAATTCAAAGAGCGCGCGCCATATTAGAAGCAAGAATCGGAGTGGTTGCTTCGATTGAGACAAACGCCGGCAATATCTCCGGAACGGTAGTCGCGGTTGGCGTCGATTTCGTGCATATCCTGGAGCCTACAGGCGATACAGTACTCCTTCCTATAAGCAGTATTACCGCAATAAATTAACGAAATGGAGGTAGCGGTTTTATGACTTTTACAGAGATGTTAAGAGGCTATATTGGGCGAAGCATTGAAGCCTTTTTGACCAACCAATTTGTCCAAGGTACGCTCATAAGCGTTGGCGATGGCTTTTTCACAGTGCAGGTCACCAACCCTAGTTACAATACTCCGATTACACAGTCCACTATTTTGGTCCAAAACGTTGAGTTTGTCCGCATTCTATCGGCCTAGTTCCGAACGAATGAAATCCAGCATCCAGCGAGTCCAGGTTTTGTAGCTTTCTGGATAACGGTGAGTGATGCTTGATGAACGTATTCTACGGTGGTATAGAACCTTTGGAATGTAGGATACAGGTAGGCAAAGCATAATGCGGGCAAGCATTTGAAAGTCTTCGTATAGCCGCCCTTGGAAGGGATCGGCAACGCTCCAGCCTCCTAAAGCGCTTAAGGCTTTCATGCTGTACATTCTTGGCGCGAGAGGAAGAGCGTCACGAAGCAATTTTTCCACCGTCATTTGGCCTTGGTCATATTGCGGTGCGTTTAGCACTAAGCTTTTGTCCCGCCGTTCCTGCCAATTCATATGGTCAGCATAGATCATTCCGGCATCAGGCGATAGGTCGCTTTGATTGGCTAGCGTTTGCAAGCAGGTCGGATCAAGCCAATCATCCGAGTCAAGCTCGAGCAGCCATTGTCCATTAGCGGCAAGCAGAGCCTGATTCAAGCAGAATGCTTTTCCATTGTTTGTTTCGTTTCTCGTAAAACGTATTCTGGGATGCGATGCAAACGGGCCAGCCAGCCATTTTTCATGAGTCCCGTCCGTTGAACCGTCATCCACAATCATGATTTCCCATGCTCGATAGGTCTGCTTGCAAACGGTGCGTACCGCCCACAGCAAGTAATCGGCATTATTGAACGTGCAGATGACGACAGTTATGAGGGGAAGAATCGCAGGCGGTTCCTCGCAATGCTTCGTTTGTAGAATAGGAAGGATGAAGTTCTCTTCGCTTTCGAGCTTTCGCCAGCGCTCGTTGCTTTTGGGCCTCGGCAGCCATTTATTCGATTTGCGGAGTTGGAATTCCCACATTCCCTCTAGCTCATATTGCTTATCCAATAGCACATATCTCTCAAACGGAAGAAGCTCGCTAGTCCTGAATAGTGGAGACATTCCGGATTTCACAGCCTTCGTTAGCCAAAATAAGGGACCTCGTGGCGGAGCGTCATCGATAATTGCGATTCCGGCATCACGATCGGACATACATGATATCCAGTGCTCTAATTGGTTTTCAAAGCCTGGCACCAACTGCTCCCCCGCAAAAAGCGTAGCAAAAAAAGGCTCGTCGTACTCAGCAAGGATACGGTTCATTTGAATGGCATAATCAAATTCGATAAGGACGCATGAGCAATCAGGGATAACCGACTGCAGACTGCGTTCTGTTTGTTTGGCAGCCGCAATGTTCTTCGAGTCTAGAACGAATACAAGCATAGAGGGTTGAACGGCCTCCTTTAATACGGAACACGATGCTGCGTCTGATATAGGATATGACGTTTACCCATAGATGGTTATCACTTTATTGGGAAGGACTCGACGATATGAGCATCATCATATATCCGCCTACTGCGGATTGGAATTGGATGAAGCAGCGACCGCAGCATTTAATGAGCCAGCTGGCCAAACGGGGACATACCGTTTACTATTGCAACAAGACAAGAACCTCCCCAGTAGTGGTGGAAATTGAGCCTAATTTATTCGTTGTCCATCATCATGAACATTGGCTGCGGAATGAATGGCCTTCATTGTACAAGCACCGGCAAGGTTCAATTGGAGTGTGGTGTATTCTTCCGAATTTGTCCTCGGCTATTAGGCAGGATTACACGCCGGACTGGATCATTTACGACTGCACGGACGATTTGGGTGAGTGGCTCACGCATGAAGCTGCGATGATCAACCGTGCTACGGCTGTCGTTTGCTCATCGGAACGTTTGTATGAGCGAATACGGAGATGGTTCCCGAAGAAAAATACCGCACTCATTCGGAACGCATACGACCCGCAGATGCAGCTCCACCTGCCTTATACCCCGAAGATAGGCGCTCAGCCAGTAGAAGGAGATCAAGTAGGATACGTCGGAGCATGGGCTCCATGGTTAGACGAGGCAATCATTCGGAGGTTGTCGCACATACGCGGAATCAAAACCGTAATTGTCGGCCCGGAATTCGGGAAAAAATTTATATTACCGAATAACAACAGCAATCTTCGATTTTTGGGTCTCAAGAGGCATCATGAACTGGCTTCGTTTATTCGCGATTTCCGTGTATGTGTGCTGCCGTTCCGAATTACTCCGGTCACTTTATCCGTTAATCCGGTTAAAGTGTACGAATATCTGGCCGCGGGCAAGCCGGTCGTGTCAACCRCGCTTCCCGAATGCGAGCGAATGGCTCCGCTAGTCGATGTCGTCTCTTCTCATGGAGCGTTCATAGAAGCTGTAACCTATCGGCTTAAAGACCCTGGCGATACGGCCTCTAGAATGAAGTATGCCCTTGAGAATACGTGGGAAAGACGCGGCGATGCCGTGCAAAGCTTGCTTGAGTCCTTATAGAAGACATCTTTTTTATTGACGCTTATATGAATAAACTTTACGCTAAGATTGCCGATAAAATAGAGTGAAGGAATCAGCCTTACAATTGATAAAGAGGTGTGTTACCTATGAAAAATACCGCAACGGCTTTGCTTTTGCTTGCTTTGCAAATCGTATTTGCCCTTTGTACCTTGTTTTGGGCGTTTTATGTGCTCATGACGATGCTTATGGCCGATCAAATCGAAGATATAAGCGGCCTTCAGACCGTGTCGATGGTTGCCATTTGGCTGTTCCCTCTCGCGTATATCGGCACGGCGGTCGCGAGCTGGATTCTGTATCATAAGCGCAAGTTCAAGGCAGCGGTCTGGATCGGTTTAATTCCTGTGTTATGGATTTTTCCGTTTTTTGGTTTCTTTGAATAATGGCAAAGGTAAGGCAAATGCTCCTCATACGGCAGACAGGTGAAATAGGAAAACCTGTCTACCGTATGAGGAGTTTTTTATTATAATCGCGCACTAAAGGAATATTCAATTGAACGATAGAAAAAGTCTATTAGTGCGATTGCGCAGTAGATGCTACATTAGTAGTATGTTATTTCATACTAATATTATAGGAATTATATACATTGGAATGTGGAGGGTGATGTTGTGAGTGAATTGTTCAGGCAAGCCGGCGTAGAGGATGCGCAGCGTCTGCATGAAGTCATCTATGAAGCCTATTCGCTTATTAGGGAGCTTAAGCTGCAATGGCCGGCGGCGAACGCCGATCTGGCTCAAATACGGGATAACATCACGCAAAATGAATGTTATGTGCTGGAGGCTGACGGCATAATCGTCGCAACGGTTACGTTATCCAAGGGCGGCGAGGTAAAGGAGATAACGGATTTGCCGTTTATCAAATGGTTCGCCGTCCATCCCAGCGAGCAGGGCAAACGGTACGGAGATAAGCTGCTTACTTGGGTGGAGGATTCGATTATTCGCGATAAGCTTGGTGCCCCGGGAGTGACGCTCGGAACAGCCGAGAAGCATCCGTGGCTGCTGCCGATGTACGAGCGAAGAGGTTATGAAAGCATTCGATCATTCGATTCGGGCAACGGCGATGGGACGATGCATTTGCTTCGTAAGGTCGTCAATAATCGCGTTGAAGCAACAGCATCGACAACAAATGGARGTAATGTGTAATGGCTAAACGTAAACAATTGAAGCTCGGCGCTATGCTTCACGGTGTCGGCAGCAGCACTTCGTTATGGAGACATCCGGACATTCCGTCCGATGCAAGCGTTAATTTCGAGCTGTACAAATCATGGGTCGAGAAGGCGGAGGCGGGCATGTTCGATCTGGCCTTCATTGCCGACGGTCTTTATATTAACGAGAAGTCGATTCCGCATTTCCTGAACCGGTTCGAGCCACTGACCATTCTGAGTGCACTGGCGGCGGTAAGCAAGCGGATCGGACTGGTTGGCACGTTGTCCACCTCGTACAGCGAGCCGTTCACCGTTGCACGCCAGTTCGGATCGCTGGACATGATCAGCGGGGGCCGGGCCGGATGGAATATCGTGACTTCGCCGCTCGAGGGCTCCGCGCTCAATTACAGTAAGAAGGAGCATCCCGACCATAGCAGGCGGTATCGTATCGCGACGGAATATGTGGAAGTAACGCGCGGTTTGTGGGATTCCTGGGAGGATGACGCCTTCGTTCGCGACAAAGAGGCAGGCGTGTTCTTCGATCCTGCCAAAATGCATGCGCTGAATCATGAAGGGGAGTTTTTCTCGGTCAAAGGTCCGCTTAACATCGCCCGCTCGAAGCAAGGGCAGCCGGTTATCTTTCAAGCAGGCGCTTCCGAAGTCGGCAAAGATTATGCCGCGAAGCAAGCAGATGCGATCTTCACCGGTCATGAGACTTTAGAGGAAGCGGTCGCTTTCTATGAAGACGTTAAGCGCCGGGCGGCAGCATTCGGGCGAAACCCGGATAATGTGCTGGTGTTCCCAGGCATCGGACCGGTTATAGGCAGTACGGAAGAGGAAGCGGAACGCAAATATCAGGAAGTCGTCGATCTCGTATCGCCGGCTAACGCATTGCTCTATCTCGGACGGTACTTCGAGCATCATGACTTCTCCCAATACGATCTGGACGCGCCGTTCCCGGAGCTTGGCGAGCTCGGCCGCAACAGCTTCCAAAGCACCACGGACAAAATCAAACAGATTGCCAAAGAGCGCAGCTTGACGCTTCGCCAGGTAGCGCTGTCAGTAGCGACGCCTCGCCCGGTCTTCATCGGCACGCCGGAGCAAGTCGCAGACCGGGTACAGCAATGGTTCGAAGCCGGCGCCGCCGACGGATTTATGGTCGGCTCATCCGTGCCGCACGGACTTGAAGATTTCATCGAGCACGTTGTGCCGATCTTGCAGGAGCGCGGCTTGTTCCGCACCGAATACGAGGAAGATACGCTGCGCGGCAATCTAGGGCTGCCGATACCGGCAAACCGGTATACGAAATCGGCCGAGCACGTGTGACGTTGCGTATGAGGGAGACGGGTATCGTAAGGCTCGGGGAAGAGGCACTTAGCGAGATGCTTGCCTTCGCCGGTACGTTGCAAGACGAGCTTGTCGCCGTTCGGCGCGATTTGCATCGCCATCCCGAGCTGCTGTACAGCACGGATCGTACAGCTGGCATCGTGGCGCAATTGCTGGAGGAGTGGGGGATCGACGTTCGTTTAGACGTAGGTCCCCATTTCGGCAAAGGGGTTGTCGGCGTGCTTCGCGGCGGGCTGGAAGGCGGCCGAACGATTGTGCTGCGTGCGGACATGGATGCGCTTCCGATCTCGGAGCTGAATGATTTCGATTATAAATCGTCTGTCGATGGCGTGATGCACGCTTGCGGCCATGATGCTCATACGGCGATGCTGCTTGGCGCCGCGAAGACGCTGGCCGCGTATAGGGAGAGCTTCGCAGGCGAAATCCGGTTCGTCTTTCAACCGGCCGAAGAGGGCGCGCTTCCGAGTCCGCTGGATGGAAGGTTGCTCTCGGGCGGACGTGATTTGCTTGAAGCGGGTATCCTGGAAGGGGTTGACCGCTGCTACGCGCTTCACGTATGGCCGGAGCTTGAAGCGGGAACGCTTGGCATCCATTCGCATTACGCGATGGCGGCCTCTTCTCATTTTCACGTGACGTTTCATGGAAGGAACGGGCATCACAGCACGCCTCATCTCGCCGTTGACGCGATTCAAATGACGGCAGCCTTTATTGCCGCGGTGAATAGTATGATGGCGAATCACATCGATCCGTTGGAACAGGCCGTGCTTGCTTTCGGAACGCTGCGCGCCGGAACAGTCATTAACGCGATTGCGGAGCAGAGCGTGATAACAGGTACGTTCCGAGCATTCGGCAAAACGACGGTCGCCGCGATTAAGGGCGGGCTGGAACGGCATGCCCAAGCGGCTTCTCTTTCATACGGCGGCTCCTTTGAGATCGTCTTTCGCGAGGGGATTGCCGTCGTTAATGACGAGCAGGCCGTGTATGATGTTGTCCGCGCCGGAGCGGCTGTGCTCGGGCAGGAGAAGGTGATCCAGCTTCACGCGCCAAGTCTTGCTGGAGAGGATTTTGGCTGGTATCTTGACCGTGTGCCTGGGGCGTTCATTCTGCTTGGGTGCGGCAATGAGGAGCTTGGTATCCGAGAGGGGCTGCACACCCCTAAGTTCAATCTAGACGAAGCAGTGCTTGTGCACGGCGTAAGACTATTCGTTCAGCTCGCTGCAGGAATAGAAACGGCTTAGCCCGTACCGCTCATTAACACCAACAGTCCGGCAGCTTTGCCGGCCGTCGGTGTTTTATTTTTAATCGGAGCCGCAGTAAAGAATGAAATAGAGAGAAGGAATGAAGTTGGGAGCACTGCTTGGTATCCAGAAGGAAAAGTACATACAGGAGAAGCCAACACCGTATCCGGCGTTCTGGCCGGTGCTCGCCGCGATATTCATAGGTTCCTTCGTTGGCATGTATCATGTGGTCTCGCTTAACGTGTCGCTTCCCGGCTTTATTCATATATTCGGCACGGAGCTGCGCACCGTCCAGTGGATGATAACCGGCTTTACGCTCGCCAGCGGCATCGTGATTCCGATCAGCGGTTTTGCGATGGAACGTTTTGGCTGCAAGCGGTTGTTCCTATTCGCGATCGGGGGAATTACGGTGAGCTCGCTGCTGTGCGCCTTGTCATGGAATATTCAAGCACTGATCGTGTTTCGTATTATACAAGGGCTATTCTGCGGACTCATTCAACCGGTTTCGCTGGCTCTGATTTATCGGACAATCCGCAAAGAAAAGCAGACCTTCGCTCTAAGCGTATGGTCGTTCTCCACTGTGCTGGGTACGGCGATTGGCCCAACATTGAGCGGTTGGCTGCAAAGCTTCGACTGGCATCTTATCTTTTTAGTGACCGTGCCGGTGGGGATCATTGCATGGGCCGCGGGTGCAGCTGTTATTCCGAAGGATCAGCCGAATGGTCTTGCAAGGCTCGATTGGCGAGGTTTGCTGCTTGCTTCCGGCGGAAGTCTGGCTTTGCTGCTGCTGTTCGGGAATATGAGCGAGTGGGGCTGGAGCAGCGTACTCACTTGGACAACGTTGCTGGCCGGTACCTGCTGTATCGTTGGCTTCGTTCGGCAGACACGGCGCAGCGAGCATCCTCTTCTGCAGCTTAGGCTGCTGCGCAACGCTAGTTTTGCGCTTAGTCTTGCCGCATCGTTGATTTTGTCGTTCGGACTATATGCCGTCGTTTATTTCATGCCGTTGTTTCTGGTCGAACTGAAAGGTCTGACGCCATTCAAGGTCGGTCTTCTCTTCCTTCCTGCTGCCGGCTGCTTAACCGCTGCCACCTTCGCAGCGGGCAAATGGTATGGAAAACTAGGTCCTGCGAAACTCATTATGATCGGATGTTTCATATTGTTCGTCAGCACCTATTATTTCAGCGGATTGCGCCCGGAGACAAGTCTGATCGCCATTATGCTCTGGATGGGGGTCCGCAATATCGGAACCGGACTCGCTTCGACGCCGGCGACCAACGCAAGCATGTCGTCTGTTCCTCCGGAATTGCTGGGACATGCATCGGCATTGCTTAATTGGCTGAGGCAGGTGTTCAGCGCGATGGCGCTTGGCGTCTGCACCTCGCTGTATTATTGGCGAATGGAGGTTCATCAGGCGGCGTTGGGAGGCTCGGTCGAAGGAACCGCCCCTTATCGCCTTGCGCTTATGCTCAGTATTCATGATGTGTTTCTGGTATCGAGCATTATCGTCGCACTCGGCATTCCGATTGGGCTGCTGCTTGGCAGACGGCTGCCGGTATCCACAATCCACTCTTCGCCAGCTTCTAAGTACGAACGAGCAGAGTGAAATGAACAACCATTGAGGACAGAGACGTCTCTATCTATGGCATACGATTCATTTTGAGATCATTATGGACCGAAAGGGCCGTAATAATCCAATTTCAACAGTAATTACTGGTTTGGTACGCGATTAAAGCTATCTCAGTCCGTAACGACTTCAAAATGTCTATTTTCCAACGTTTAGAGCCCATATAGCCCGTAAGCTTCCGCAATACAACGTTCACCATCGACCTTCTTGAGGTCAATTCGTATGAAAAATGGGATACGCTGTTATGCGAGCGCTTTTTGAGACAACCGCTTATTCATACTGTGTTTTCTCGCCTTTGCTCCTCTGAAGAAATCTCTTTCTGTACCCCTGGGGAGATAACCTCTCGTCCTGTTGGAATGCCCTGGAGAAGTGGTGCTGATCCGGGTAACCGATCATTCTCGCGATCTCCTTCACGGGATAGGAGGTCAGCATAAGCAAGTCCCGCGCTCGCTGCAGGCGGACATGCCGGACGTATTTGACGGGCGAGATGCCGTAGGTCGCTTGAAAAAGCGTGCGAAGCTGCTCCTTGCTGAGCGAGACGAAAGCGGCCATCTCGTCGAGCGTCGGCGGCTCGTGCAGACGTTGTTCCACATAGTCGCATACCTCGAACACCCGGTTATCGAAGTCGACGGGGGAATCCGGCAGCCGTGGCCGCAGCGTTTGGAACAGCTGTTGAACCCACAATGTGCCCTTCGCCCGAATCCGCAAATGCCGGATCGTCTGGTCCGTATTCAGCATGAACATCGGAAAATGCTCGCCGAACCCTTTCTCCATGGACTTGACGTCTTTATCGTCGAACAGCTGAATGAAATCGTTGTATTCTTCCGCCAAGCTTCTCCAGTCGGCGACGAGCCGATAGATTTCTCCTTGCGGCATATCGGACACGACGTGTGGGAAGCGATAGGAACGGATGAGATCGATGACCCCGATTGTAGCCTCGCACGCAAGAGACAAGTAGCAGAACGGCTCCCCATGCCCAACCTCCTTCCACGATTGCGCCGACTTAGACGGAATCGACACGATATCGCCAGGCTTCAGCGTATAGAGAGCGTGATTCAGCTCGATCGTCGCCGTACCGGACAATACGATCCAGAAGGCGGTATACGGAAAGATGAACAGGTGCCGGTGATGGACATCCGTTAGCTTCCATTCTTTCAACCACCGAATGTTGATGTTGGCATGATCAAGCGAGCTTTGATTGCTGAATTCCATAAAGTTGTTCATGTCCGCCACCCCCGAATTTCAAAATCTGCATTTTTGAAACATTTATCTTCATTTCTGATAAATACGCGCCGAGCTCTCGATGCTATAATACTAAACATTGATAAGCATAAAGGCAAGTATTCCAGTAGGAATAACCAACTTGTATTTCAGACCGGTTAACCGGATGGCAAGCTGCTTGTCTCAACATTTTATTGGCAGGGGGAAGCCTAGGTGAAAAAAATAACGGTCGCACTTGCAACAGTGCTAACGGCAACATCCATTTTATCGGCATGCTCGTCGGGAGCAGACGACACGGAGAACGGCGCGAACAACGCCGGTTCCGGTGCAACGACGAAAGAAGAGAAAGTCACTTTGAAGTTTTGGTACCCGGGTACGGACGAGATTTTGACGGGAGCGGTCAATGAGCTCATTGCGAAGTTCGAGCAAGGCCATCCCGATATCCATGTCGAACCGACGTTCATTCCTTGGGCGGATTACTTTCAGAAATTGACCGTCGCTTATTCGGGAGGCTTGCAGCCGGACGTTCACGGGCTAGGCTTCGGTCAACTCATCTCGACGGTGAATCAAGGCAAATACTTGAACTTGACGCCATATATTCAAGAAGCCCAGTGGGCGGGCGAGAACGATTTCTTCCCGGATATTCTTGAGGCAGGCCAATACGAAGGCGGACAATACGGTCTTCTTCTCCCGGAAATTCGTMCGCTTGTTTGGCGCAAAGATTTCTTCAAGGAAGCCGGTCTCGATCCCGAGAGTCCGCCGAAGACGTTCGACGAGATTTTCGAATTCGCGGATAAGCTCAAAGTCGTGGAGAACGGCCAAACCGTACGCGGCGGCATCGATATTCAAACGAGCAACGGGGAGCAGTCCTACTTGTCGCTGCTGCTTCTGCTCGGCGAAGACTTCTATGATGCGGAAGGCAATCCGACTTTCGATTCACCGGCATCGGTGGGGCTGGTGCAGAAGATGGTGGATTTGTATAAGGCAGGGGCGATTATTCCGTCCAGTCAGCAGCAATTAAACGGTACGCCGTTCCAGAACAGCCTAGCCGCATTATCGTTCACATCCGCGCAAGGCGCAGCGGAGCTGAGAAAGACGGTCGGGGAAGAGAACATCGGATGGGCGCTGCCGCCGGAAGGTCCGGAAGGGAAGCGGACGGCTCTCATGCTCGGCACGTTCTTGACGGCCGCTCAGAAGACGAAGCACCCGCAAGCGGCTTGGGAGTTCATTCAATTCTGGTTCGAGGGAGCGAACGTGCTGGAGTTTACGACGAAGACGGGCGCGATCCCGCCGCTTCAATCGTTGAAGGGCGATTACACGAAGCTTGGACCTGCTTACGCGGCAGCATTTGAAGCATTGAACGATGCCAGAGGGTACGGCGCTTCCGGCAATTGGGCGATCAACGTTAAATATTTGCGCCTCGCGCTGGAAGAATCGTATAACGGCATACGTCCTGTGGAGGAAGCGCTGAAAGCGAACGCGGAGCTAGCGAGGGAGGAGATCGCTGGACAATGAACAGGGGGTTAAACCGTTTCATACCTTACCTGCTTATTACGCCAAGCGTCGTCCTGTTCGCGATATTTATTTTGCTGCCGATTCTATGGGTGCTTTATTTAAGCTTCACGAATTATACGATGCTGAATGCTCCGGAATGGATCGGCTTCAAAAACTTCGAACGTCTGTGGGGAGATGAAATATTCCATCGGGCGATCAAAAACACGGCTCTGTATTGGATCGGCACGGTCGTTCCGAGCATGGTCATCGGTCTCGTTCTAGCCAATCTGCTGGCCATGAAGCTTCGGGGACTCGCCGTATTTCGCGCGCTTCTGTATTTGCCTGGAGTCATCTCGTCCGTAGCGGTAGCGATGACTTGGCTATGGCTGCTCGATCCGCGCCAAGGCCCGATCAACGGTTTTCTGAAGCTGATCGGATTGGAAGGCCGGAACTGGCTGCAGGATCCGAACACTTCGCTCGGTTCCGTCATTCTGATCGGCATTTGGGTCGGAATCGGCTATGCCATGATTATTTTTCTCGCCGGCATCCAGAGCATTTCCGAAAGCCTGTACGAAGCGGCCAGTCTGGACGGGGCGTCGGCCTTGCGCAAGTTCTGGCATATTACGGTCCCGCTGCTGAAGCCGATGACGCTATTCCTGTTCATTACGGCTACGATTCGTTCGTTTCAGGTGTTCGACCTTGTCTTCGTGTTGACGGGAGGCGGACCCGCGAATTCCAGCACGACGGTCGTTACTCAAATCGTAGGGGCAAGCTTTCAGGAGTACAAAATGGGCTACGCATCCGCAATGGCCGTATTTCTTCTCGGCGCTACGTTCGTCGTGACGGTTATCCAATACGTCGTGGGCAGTCGCAACGCGTCGACCGAATAGAGGTGAATGATGAGACTTACTAAAATAGAACAAAGCTCGGCGTACGCCGTTCTCGTCTTGATATCCGCGATCACCGTCCTGCCGCTGCTCATCGCTTTCTTCACCTCGATGAAGGGCGATGCGGAGTTTGCGCTTGGCGCGGTGAATCTCCTTCCCGATGCTTGGCATTGGGACAATTACGCGAAGGCGCTGCAGAGGGGGGATTGGCCGACTTATTTCAAAAATTCCGCAGTCGTCACGATCGCCGTCGTGGCCGGAAGCCTGCTGATCAACGCGCTCGCCGGCTTCACATTCGCCCGCATTGCATTCAAGGGCAATGTGCAGATCTTTCTGATGATGCTCGCCGGGATGATGGTTCCGGCGCAGGTCGTCATTATTCCGCAGTTTCTGATCATGAAGTCGATCCCGTTGTTTGGGGGCAATGATTGGCTCGGCGCCGGAGGCAACGGATGGCTGGACAGCTACTACGCCTTGATCGTGCCGGAGCTCGCGGGAGCGTTCGGCATCTTTATGGCGCGCCAATTTTACTTGCAGTTCCCGAAGGCGCTCGACGAGGCGGCTTATATCGACGGGGCGGGTTATCTTCGGTTGTTTTTTGCGATCTACTTGCCGCAGAGCGGCCCGCTGGTCGCGACGCTCGGCATATTCAAATTCGTCAGCGTCTGGAATGACTTCTTCCATCCGTTAATTTACACGAACAGCGAGTCTATGCGTACGCTTCAGCTCGGCCTGCAAGTGTTCCGGGGCGAACACGGGGTTCAATACAATCTGTTGATGGCGGCTTCCTTGCTCGTATCGCTGCCGATCATCGTCATGTTCTTCGTGTTCCAAAAGCAGTTCATTCGCAGCGTTATGGCATCTAGTGTGAAAGGATGAGCAATTAATGAAAGCCATTATGGTTATGTTCGATACGTTGAACCGGCATATGTTATCCCCTTACGGCGGACCGGATTGGATTCGGACGCCCAACTTCAAACGGTTGGCCGAACGAACGGTCGTGTTCGACAACAGCTACGTAGGGAGCATGCCCTGCATGCCGGCCCGTAGGGAGCTGCATACAGGAAGGCATAACTTCCTGCATCGCAGCTGGGGGCCGCTGGAGCCCTTCGACGATTCCGCCATCGAGAAGCTGGGAGAAGCGGGCGTGTATACCCATTTGATTACCGACCATCAGCATTATTGGGAGGACGGCGGCGGGACGTATCATCCGCGTTACCAGTCTTTCGAGCTGATACGCGGTCAAGAAGGGGACCCATGGAAGGGCCAGGTTCGCCATCCGGACGGCCTTAATCTGGAGAAGCTTCACCCGATCGCTCGCAAAATGTTCCGTCATGACCAGATTAACCGCAAATATATCGTGGAGACCGATCAATTTCCCCAGGCGCAGACGTTCGCCGGGGGCTTGGAATTCATCGAGCTGAATCATAAGGAGGACCATTGGTTTCTCCAAATCGAGACGTTCGATCCGCATGAACCTTTCTTCAGCCCGGAGGAATTCAAGAAGCTCTACGCTCATGAGTACGAAGGACGGCTTGCCGATTGGCCCGTGTACGGTCCGGTCACGGAGTCGGCGGAGGACGTGGAGCATATGCGCCTCGAATACGCCGCCTTGTTAACGATGTGCGATCATTATTTGGGGAAAGTGCTGGATACGTTGGACCGTCTCGATTTGTGGGAGGATACGCTGCTGATCGTGAACACGGACCACGGATTCCTGCTTGGCGAGCATGATCAATGGGCGAAATGCGTGCAGCCGTTCTATAATGAAGTGGCGCATACGCCGATGTTCATCTGGGATCCTCGAAGCGGGGTGAAGGGCGAGCGAAGGGCTAGCTTGGTGCAAACGATCGATCTTCCGGCGACGCTGCTCGACTTCTTCCAAGTAGACCTGCCGAAGGATATGCAAGGCAAGCCGCTGCGAGGTACGATCGAGAGGGACGAACCGGTTCGGGAGGCGGCGCTATTCGGCATTCACGGCGGGCATGTCAACGTGACGGACGGACGCTACGTATATATGAGGTCGGCGGCTGCCAAAGAAAACGGACCGTTGTACGACTATACGTTAATGCCGACCCATATGCGCAGCCGGTTCCATACGAGCGAGCTGCAGCAGTTGGAACTGGCGGAACCCTTTGCTTTCACGAAAGGCGTCAAACCGCTTAAGATCCCGGCTCGAACCTACGGGAATCTGCACGACTACGGCACGCTGCTGTACGATGTCGCGAAGGATCCGCAGCAAGTCCAGCCGCTGGAAGATGCGGAGATCGAAGCACGGATGGTTGCTCATTTGAAGAAGCTCATGAAAGAGAACGAAGCGCCGGTCGAGCAATACGAGCGCCTTGGGATCAAAGCGGAAGACGACTAAAAGCTTCATATCAGGCAGGAGAGGGACGGTAGATCCGTTGCCTCTCTTTTTTTGCATGCTGCAGGAAAATATAACCATGCCATCATCCATACGAACTGCAACCATCGTCTCAAATTGATGTCATACGATAAGAGGTTTTGTAGAATGGATTGCAAAGGTATTATGAATATATTAAATATATACTTGCGAGAACGGAACGGATTCTGCCGCAAAAGGAGGGGAAGGGAAGTCGCATTCCAACGTCGTTCTCCATAAAATCATTTAACCGAGGTGTATCTAATGCTGCGAAAGTGTACGGTTATCGGGCTTGCGATCGTTTGTACCCTATCGATGACGATGGGTGCAGTTGCATCGGCTGCGGGCGACAAAGAAAAGACGCGGGAGAGCACGATATCCTGGCCGACTGAGCAAGCGCTTCCGAGCTTCTCGAAGGTAAAAGAACTTGATGTAGCGGATATTTACGACGCTCCCGGCGATATTAAGCTGATGCTGGCAACCTTGCAAGGCATCGTTAATCGGGTAGAGCCGCGCGTTTATTTGCTGGAGAACAAAGAAGAGGGCAAGTTTACTTGGCTGAATGATCTGGACGTGAAGTATAAGGTTAGGGACGACTATTGGCAAATCGTACGGACGTATGCCAAGGAAATAAACGGAGTTATCGTCTATGACCCGAAAATCCCGGATTCCGTCAACGTGGCGACGACGCTGGCTGGCTTGAAGGGAGCGGTTGTCGCAAGTCCGGATCTGGCGAAAAAGCTGCAGGCCGCGCCGTACAACTTGAAGGTTCTGGACGATCTGCAAGGCAAATTCAAAGATCGTCTGGATGCGTACACCTGGCAGTACGAAAACTTGTGGAGTCAAACGACCAAACGAATGATCGTGGGATTGAGCCCTCAAACCTCGATCAGGCTGCCGGACAATCAGGAAGATTTGTTCACCTTGCTTGGGCAGGATACAACGCAGGAAAGAGATGGAGCAAACAAAAAAGTGTACGACTTTGACCTGAGCGACAGTCTTGGCGACTCGGATGTGTATCTCCGGTTCGGCGATGCGTTCACGCAGGACGGCTGGGGAGCTGCCGTGCACGAAGTGACGGTGAAAGCGGACGGAGAGACGATCGCCCAATTCACTGCGGGTACTGCGGAGGAAGAGGCGTTCCTGTACGACAGGGACGGATCGCAGGTGTCCGAGGGGCAAGGCGGGCATCGCTTTGCCGACAACGGCCGCTATTTCATCTACAAGTTTACGCCGCCGGCCGGCGCCAAGCAGTTGACCGCTTCGGTCGAAATGTGGAACCAATACAAGGTGTCCGTCAGCAGCGTTCAGCCCGTTTCCTCCGAACAGAAGGAGCCATACGGCTATCTCCGCGATTACGCGGTAGCCAATAAAGCGATGGTATTCTGGCTGGATTCCAATATTCCGGAGCAACGGGAGCTCTTCGAAAAAATATTGTCCGATGTGAAGCCGGGCACGCCTTATCTAGGTTGGTTCAGCAACGACGTCGACGGCGAGTTCAGCGGCGTCGAGATTACTTCGAACCACGGCGTTTACGTGCTGGCTGCGGACTGGTTCAGCAATTTGACTGTATTCTCGGGCACGAAAGCGAATAAGCCGAAGCCTGCCGCAGTAAAGACGCCGAAGCTCGAAAATAAAATTTACGTAACCTATACGTTTAGCGAAGGCGACAACTTCCAATACAACCAACATCGCATGCGGATATTGTGGGATGATCCGAGCCGCGGCAAAGTGCCGCTCAACTGGACGTCCAGCCCGCTGCTCTATGATGCGGCGCCGGCGATGTTGAACTACTTCAACGAAACGGCAACGGCAAATGATCAGATCATCGCGGGACCGTCCGGTGCCGGCTATTTCTACCCGAATGCTTGGCCGGCGCAATCGTTCTCCGCTTTCTTGAAGCAGTCGAATTCGTATATGGAGAAAACGGGAATGACTATCCCTTACGTCCTGAATCGGATCGACAGCCAAAACGTGCCGCTGGACGATGCCCACGCGGCGGCATACATGAAGGAATACAACCCCGCTGGGATGTTCCTGAGCTGGGAAGACCATTATGGCGTCGAGCTGCTCGGCGGCAAGCTTCCCGTATCAACGATTCAAGGCATCAGCACGGCGCAGGACGGAAAAACGATTCTGGACAACGCCAAAGCCGGTTGGGACGGCAAATCTCCTAAGTTCGTTTCGTTGGGGCTGCTTGCATGGAGCCTGACTCCATCGGATATCGCCGAGCTGCAAGCATCGCTCGGACCCGAATTCGCTGCTGTTCGCGCCGATCAATATTTCTCGTTGATTCGCAGCGCCTACGGATTGCCCGTTAAGCCGTAAGCTTGTCATAACAAGAGAGGACGCCGGACATTCCGGTCGTCCTCTCCATCGTTTTTCTTGAAATAGCAAACGAAAGGATATATTATATATAACATAACAAATATACGGGAAATTTTGGTGAGCCAATGAAAAATGAAAGATTGCCTTTATACCAGCAAGTCCAGGATTACATTAAAGAGCTGATCCATACCTCGGGCCTCAAGCACGGCGATCGCATTCCGACGGAGAAGGAACTAATGGAGCTTTTTAATGTGAGCAAAATTACGGTTGTGAATGCTTTAGCCGGCTTGGTTAATGAAGGCTCGATTTCCCGTGTGCCGGGCAGAGGCAGCTTCGTCAACAAAGTAAAGCTGGATTCGTCCGAGCCGATATCCTTCCCGGAGCGGCGTGTTGACGAGCGGGAAGGCGGAACTGCGAGGAAGCTGATCGGGCTCGTGATGCCGTCGATTGACGATTATTTTTCCATTCGTTTGATCGAAGGCATCCAGAAAGGGCTGCGGGAGCGCGGGTATCAGTCCGTGATCCAGCTGTCGGACGGCGTGCTGGAGCAGGAGAAGCAGGCGATCAAACTATTTAAGGAGTTCGGCGTCGACGGGCTGCTCATATTCCCGGTGGACGAGGAGCAATATAACGAAGAAATATTGAGTATGAAGCTAAGCGGCTTTCCGTTCGTGCTGATCGACCGGTTCCTGCCCGGCGTGGAGACGGATTATATCGCGTCGGACGGCAGAATGGGCACTCAGCTTGCCGTAGATTATTTGTGGGAGCAGGGCCATCGCCAAATCGCGATCTGCTCCGACTCGCCCCTGCAGACGGTTACGGTGCAAGAAAGAATCGACGGGTACATGAACGCGCTCAAAAATAAAGGGGCGCTCATTAATCCCGCGCATATCATAACCGAGTTCAGCTTAAGTACGCAGGACGAGGTCCAGACTCATCCTTTGTTCAGATATGTGAAAAACCGGATGGCGACCGCCTATATTACGCTTAACGGCAGACTAGGGGCCCATATTTACCAAATGGCCGAGCAAGCCGGCCTGAACGTGCCGGCGGATTTGTCGATCATTACGTTTGACGATTCCACCGCCATAATGGAAGGGGTCACCGCCTTTACGCATGTCAAGCAATTCGAACACGAAATCGGCTATAAGGCGGCGGAGCTGCTGCTTGGACGCATCCGCTCCGGCGACGAGCCGCGAAGTAAATATAGCAAAATTTTAATCAAACCGGAACTCATTGTCCGTCATTCGACAGGTCCATTTAAGCCTGTGTGACCATCGGACTATGGCAGCCAAACCAAATGAAGGCTCGTCTCAAGGCAGGAACACACTGCCTAAGGGGCGAGCTTTTTTTTATATGACAGCTTTTGATTGAGTCTTAGGAAGGAGTCTAGCAGTCTATTAAGCAGCTTTAATTGATATATTGAATATATATGTGAAATTTGTAGCGTTATTCGACAAAATGATCGAGTTAACGCTATTTTTCTTTGTTTTTTCTGTGGTTCAAAAGTAACTGAAACCGGCGTAAATACAGGGAATATGCTCCTATAGCCATCTGATGTCGATAGGATCGCCGCTAAGGCGAATAGGTCCTTTCAAAAGGTACTAAAAAGAATATTCAAAAATATATTGAATATATACAAATGTGAAGTTATACTGTGGTGGAGAAATACAGTCTTTGGAAAATCCGATGCGGCATGCATCCATCAGGCAAGGAGGACTTGCATATGACCAGAGATCGAAGGGAAGAAAAAACCGGATTTCAGGAATCGGCCCCTTATCGGGCTTCCTATGATTTGCAGACGGATTTTGTGATGGTGTACGGAATCGACGATACGATGCCCGAGCGGATTCGCCAGTGGAAGGAACGGGGTTATATCGTCCATTTGATGACRGGAGTGGCATGGGGCGAGTATCAGGACTACTTGAACGGCCTTGTCGACGGGCGCGACCATTGGGACGAAGCTCAGACCAACCGGAACGGTGAGCGGATCATCCACGGGGACACGCCAGATGTTCCCTACATGGTGCCGACGCTTGCTTATACGAATTTTTTAGCTAAACAAATACGGATTGCGGTAGAGGCTGGCGTCGAGGCCATTCATCTGGAAGAGCCGGAATTTTGGGTGGACGGAGGTTATTCCGAAGCGTTCAAGCGGGAATGGAGGCTTTATTACCGAGAGCCATGGTCCGCTCCGCATTCGTCTCCGGATGCGCAGTTCAGAGCTTCGAAGCTGAAGGCGCATCTGTATACGCGCAGCCTGGACCGGCTGTGCACGGAGATGAAGGACTACGCCCTCACCGCATATGGCCGCGACTTGCGCTTTTATGTGCCGACCCATAGCTTGATCAACTACACGCAATGGAGAATCGTCAGCCCGGAATCGGGACTGATCGATCTGCCTTCCGTAGACGGTTATATCGCCCAGATTTGGACGGGAACGGCGCGGACGCCCAATGTATATCAAGGTGTGCGTAAAGAACGGACTTTTGAAACCGCTTATCTGGAATACGGAATTATGCAGGAGCTGGTAAGGGGAACCGGAAGGCGCATGTGGTTTCTGCATGATCCGATCGAAGACAATCCGAACCACACCTGGGAAGATTACGAACAAAATTATAAGCGGACGGTAACCGCTTCGCTGCTGCATCCCGAGGTTTCCCGCTACGAGGTTTCCCCGTGGCCGAGGCGAATCTTTGAAGGGAAATATCCTTCGGAGGACGGCAGCGGGAAAACAACGATACCGCCGGATTATGCGACGCTGCTGCTGCAAGTCATGCACACGCTCGGCAATATGGAGCAGCCGCCGGACGGGGCGGAGCAGACAGAGTCCCGTATCGGTGTATTGATAGCCGATTCGTCGATGTTCCAGCGAATGAAGATGGATGAAGCGTCTTCTGCCAGTTCTGGCAAATATGACGGCACCGATCCGGAAGGGTTCGAGAAGGACGGTGATACGGAGCTGCTGGACTTCTCCCCGTTCTACGGATTGGCGCTGCCCCTGCTCAAGCACGGCATTCCGGTTCGGCCGGTCCAGCTCGACAACGTGCGGAGGTTCGCCCGGTATTTGAACGGCTACCGAGTGTTATTGCTCAGCTACGAATTTATGAAGCCGGAATATCCGGATCTCCATTTTGCCTTGGCCGGCTGGGTCAGAAACGGAGGCGTACTCGTATATGTCGGCGATGACGCCGATCCTTATCACGGTATCCGCGCATGGTGGAACGAAGACGGCCTCAGCTACGCATCCCCCCGCGGGCATTTGTTCGAGCAGCTTGATGTAAAGGCTGATTCGGGAAGCGGGCTTTACCGCTCCGGCAAAGGCGTTGTCGCCTATCTTCCGGTCGCACCGGATGAATGCGCCGCATCCGTCGAAGGCGCGAATGCCTTGCGCGCAATCGTAAGAGAGGCGATGGAAGCGCTTGGAGATCCGGCATGCCGCTGGCAGCCGAAACACGATTTCACGCTGCGGCGCGGACCATACATTATTGCGGCAGCAATTGACGAGTCGTCCTTGGACTCGCTAGTCGCGATTCCGGGCCCCGTCGTCGATTTGTTCGAACCGCTCCTGCCGGTGCGGCAGGAGATGCGGATTGCGCCAGGAGAGCAAGCTTTCCTGTTCGACTTGGAGAGGGGAAGGCCGGCAGATGGCAGCGTTGGGTGCATAGCCGCTTCCTCGCGTATCGAATCGCTAGAGCAGAGCGGAGCGGGATTCTCGTTTCAGCCGAAAGGTCCGGAGGGGATCATGGCGGCGGCAAGATTTTATAGCCCGCGGGAGCCTCTGTCGGCAATGCGCCTCAGCGGAGGCAGCAACGATCCCATTCCGTTCGAATGGGACGCGCCGTCGTCGACGGTGCTGCTAAGGTACGAGCATTGCAGCGATACGGACGTCGTGGTGAACGTCAGTTGGGAAAGCTGAACATTAGCCGAAAAGGAGACATGATATGCCATACGAAACGGTAAAGCCGGAGCGGCTGAAAGCGATGCTGGAAGACTGGAAGGAACGGATCTATACTCCGCTGGAAGAGCTGTGCGTCACGGCTTGGGTCACCTCGGAGCCGGTACCTTATGAAGAACGTATGTCTGGTCGGTGGATAGAGCTGTTCCCGGGAGATCGATGGGGAGGTTTGTGGGATTGCGCATGGTTTCGCTTCGCAGGCGAAGTTCCCGAATCGGCCAAAGGGGCCAAGGTTGTGCTGCTGATTGACGTCAACGGCGAGCTTTGTCTGGTCGACGAAGAGGGTTCGCCGAGACAAGGACTGACCAATATCAATTCGGAGTTCGATTATACGCTTGGCCTGCCGGGCAAGCGGGTCGTCCATGTGAGCGAAGCGTCGACAGGATCGGAAACGATCGAAGTATGGGGCGATGCGGGCTGCAACGATTTGTTCGGACGGTATCGCAGCGGCACGCTTAAGGAGGCGGTGATCGCCATATGCCGCGAAAACCTCAGGGGACTGTATTACGACGGGGAAGTGCTGCTGGAAACGGCGGAGCGGCTGCCGGCCGGTTCGGCGAGGAAGGAGCGTATTCTGCAGGCTCTGTACGAGGTTTCACTGCTTATGACCGAGTTGACGGATGAACGGATTTCCCGCGCGAGCGGCATCCTTCGCGAGCAACTGGCGAAGCGGGGAGGCGATCCCGTGCTGACGATACACGCCGTTGGCCACGCGCATATCGATCTGGCGTGGTTGTGGCCGATCCGGGAGACGATCCGCAAGGGGGCGAGAACATTCTCGACGGCGCTTCGGATGCTGGAGCGTTATCCCGACTACGTATTCGGAGCGAGCCAGCCGCAGCTATACGATTGGATGAAGCGTAATTATCCGAAGCTTTATGAGGAAATCGTTCAGCGCGTGAATGAAGGACGTTGGGAACCGCAAGGCGCGATGTGGGTCGAAGCGGATACGAACGTTCCGGGCGGCGAGTCGCTTGTTCGGCAGCTGCTGTACGGCAAACGGTTTTTCCAACAGGAATTCGGTCAGGAAATGAAATCGTTGTGGATGCCCGACGTGTTCGGTTATACCGCCAGCTTACCGCAATTGCTGAAAAAAGCGGGCGTCGATTTCATGATGACGCAGAAGCTGTCATGGAGCTCCTATAACCGGCATCCGCACCATACGTTCATGTGGGAAGGGATCGACGGTTCCCAAGTGCTGATGCATATGCCGCCCGAAGATACTTACAACAGCCCGGCCGCGCCGCGTTCCATTGTGAAAGCGGAGACGGACTATCTAGACAAAAACGTGTCGGAGCATTGCCTGATGTTGTTCGGAATCGGCGACGGCGGAGGCGGCCCCGGCGAAGAGCATCTCGAGCGTCTGTCGCGCGAGAAGAACTTGCTGGGATTAAGTCCGGTCGTTCAGACGCCTTCTTCGGTCTTTTTCGAGAAGCTGGAGCAAAACGTTGAGCGCTACCAAACCTGGAGAGGCGAGCTGTATCTCGAGAAGCATCAAGGCACGCTGACAAGTCAAGCGCGGAACAAACGGTACAACCGGAAGCTGGAGAAGGCGCTGAGGGAGCTGGAGTTCGCGGCTTCGCTTGCCGGGACGCTTTGCGAATACCCATATCCGGCCGAGGCGCTCGAGGATATATGGAAGGAAGTGCTGCTGTACCAGTTCCATGATATATTGCCGGGCTCTTCGATCAAGCGGGTATACGACGAATCACTGGAACGGTATGCGTTGCTGCAGGAACGCGTCGATTTGATGATTGCGGATGCATACGGTGCAATCGCCCTTCGGATGCCGCCGGCGCAGTCGCCTGCAATCAAGCCGCTAGCCGTATTTAATTCCTTGCCCTGGAGGCGGGAAGAGTGGGTGAAGGAAGACGGACGATGGATGCGCGTGTCCGTACCGCCGATGGGATTTGCGCTGGCGGAGCCTGAGGACACATCCGCGGTCATGGCGGAAACAGCCGCCGCTGCGGAATCACCAACGGCCGCTCAAGAGCCCTGCGTGGCGACGGAGGGACATTGTCTGGAAAACGAACTGCTCCTGCTGACCTTCTCGCAGGATGGCTCAATCGTATCCATTTACGATAAAGAGTATCGGCGCGAAATCGTGCAGGCGGGCGGAAAAGCAAACGAATTGCGCGTATTTAGCGACGATGGGGATGCATGGGACTTCCGTCAGGATTACCGGATGACGGGAGGCAAGACGCTTCAACTGGAGGATGCCGCTTCGTTCATGGATGGACCGACGGCAGGTCTTGTCCAACGTTACCGAATCGGAGAATCTCGCCTGACGCAGCGGGTATTGCTAACTCAGGGCACCCGTAGAATCGATTTCGTCACCCATGTCGATTGGCAGGAATCGGGCAAGATGCTGCGCACTTCGTTCCCGGTGAACATCCGTACGGATGTCGTCAGTTGCGACATTCAATTCGGTTATTTGAAGCGGCCGACGCATCGGAACACGATGTGGGATTATGCAAAAGACGAAATTTGCGCGCATCATTGGATTGATCTGTCGGAGCCGGATTACGGCGTCGCGCTGCTGAATGATTGCAAATACGGGCATAGGGCAGAAGGCGGCGTGCTTGATTTGAACTTGCTGCGCAGCCCCTCCTATCCGGATCCCGAGGCTGACCGGGCAGAGCATACGTTTACGTATTCGCTGTATCCGCATCCGGGCGACCATATACAGGCGGAGGTGTATAAGCGAGGTTACGAGCTTAATGTTCCGCTGCAGGTTGTTGCCGTTCCGGAAGGCAGCGCGGCGGAGGCGCTTGCGGAGACGTTCGCCTTCCTAAGTCTCGATCATCCGAATGTCATGGTGGAAGCGGTGAAACAAGCCGAGGACGGAGACGATCTAATTGTCCGGCTTTACGAAACGGCGGGCACCCGCGTTCATACGGCGCTTCGCCTCGGATGCGAGGCACGGGAAGCGTGGCAGGCCGATCTGATGGAAAATAAGCTCGAAGCGATGCCGATCGAAGGGAACGAGATTCGATTGACGTTTGCTCCGTTTGAAATTATAACGCTCAGATTAACGGTTCCAGCTGGGACGGCTAAGCGAGGGGGAGGCGTATGACGGCTTCTTTTCTTTGGAAACGAATTTGGAAGCACAAAGTTTTTTATCTGTTCCTGCTGCCGGGGCTGATCTGGTTTTTCATCTTTTCCTACGTTCCGCTATTCGGCATTCAAGTGGCTTTCCGCGATTACACGTTTTCGGGCGGATTTACGGGCAGTCCTTGGGCTGGGATGAAATACTTTCAACAGTTTTTCGATTATTACAAGTCGGAGGAGATTATCCGCAACACCATCTTGATCAGCTTTCTGAAGCTGGCAATCGGCTTCCCGATGCCGATTCTGCTCGCCATTATGCTCAACGAGGTGCGTAGGCTTAAATTCAAAAAAGTCGTGCAAACGCTTTCGTATCTACCGTATTTTGTATCTTGGATAGTGGTGGTTACGTTGATGCAGCGGCTTTTATCGCCTTACGGAGGACCCGTTAACGAGCTTCTGTCCCTGTTTGGCATCGAGCATATTCAGTTCTTATACAATCCGAACTGGTTCTACCAAGTAATCGTCGGCTCGGACGTGTGGAAGAACATCGGATGGAATTCGATCATCTATATGGCCGCAATTGCGGGCATTGATCAGCAACAGTACGAAGCGGCCAAAATCGACGGTGCTAACCGCTTCCGCCAAATCTGGCATGTGACGCTGCCGGGCGTTCGCAATATCGCCATCATTCTGTTTATTCTGTCGATCGGAAGCCTGATGAGCGCCGGATACGAGCAATTGCTGCTTCTGAGCGGCCCGCCTACGGCCAGCATCGGCAGCGTGCTTGATGTTCATGTCATTACTTCCGGCATTGGCGAAGGCCGATTGAGTTACGCGGCCGCGGTCGGATTGTTCCAAAGCTTGATTGGCTTGATTYTCATTGTGACGGTGAACCGAATCGCCCGTAAAGTGAGCGACGTATCTCTTTTCTAAAAAAGGAAGTGATTGGATGAAACGCCGATTTTCCGTTTTTACGATACTGAATTATGTGGTGCTTGCGTTGATAGGATTTTCGATGGTATACCCGTTTATTTATATTTTGGCGTATTCGTTGAACGACGGGAAAGATTCGATGATGGGCTCCTTGTACTTTCTCCCGCGCAAGTGGACGCTGGACAATTATGCGGAAGTTTTCGAGAATGCCCGTATTTGGCAAGCGTACAAAATCACCCTGCTGCGCACGCTGATCGGCACCTTCCTGCATGTGGGACTTAGCACGCTGATGGCGTACGCCTTATCCAAAAAAGCGTTGCCGGGCAGATCGTTTTTTTCCTTCTACATTTTTCTGCCGACCATCTTCAGCGCGGGGTTCATTCCGTTTTTCATTACGCTGCAGAAGCTTCATCTGATCAACACCTTCTGGGTGTACGTCATTCCGATGCTGTTCAGCTTTATGCACATCGTCATTCTCCGCACCTTCCTTCAAGGCATACCCGAGGAGCTGGAGGAATCGGCCCGCATTGACGGTTATGGCGATTTCCAAATATTCGCCCGCATTATTTTGCCGCTGTCCGGTCCGGTGCTTGCGACAATCTCTTTGTTTATCGGGGTGTCCCATTGGAACGACTGGTTTTCGGGCGCCTACTATGTGTCGAATAAAAACTTGATCCCGGTGCAAACGATGCTCCAGGAAATGCTGACGCAAGCGGAAGCGTTCTCGTCATCGGCGCAACGGGCAGCGCAGCAGGGCGGGCAGACGGTTAATACCGGCGTGCAAGGTTCGACACCTGAATCGCTGCGAATGGCTTTGCTTGTCATTACGGTTTTTCCGATCTTGTGCGTATATCCCTTCCTTCAGCGTTTTTTCGTCAAAGGCGTCATGATCGGCTCTGTCAAAGGATAAGGGTTCCCTCGAGGACTTTATCATACAAATGACTATATTCAGGGAGGTTTCTGTATGAAGAAGCTGTACGGAAAAGGCGCAACGGTGTTGCTTGCGGCTGCGCTCGTGATCGGATCTTTGGCTGGATGCACGAACAATGAGGAGCCAGGAAATAAAGGCGGCGAGGGGGGCGCTTCCGGCAACAAAGAAGTGACGCTGCGAGTGCTTCATAACTGGAACGGCTCCACGGGTTCGGAAGTCGACATGACGCCGGTCGAAGAAGTCATCAAGGAAAAAACGGGCGTTACGGTCGAATGGGAATACACGACGGGAAGCGAAACCGAAAAGGTTAATGCGATCTTCGCCACGCAGGATCTACCGGACATTTATACGGGTCCGGCATGGGGCGGAGAGCTCGACGGCATCATCAAAGCAGCCAACGAAGGCCAATTGGTCGACTTCTCGGATAAGCTCGACAAATACCCGAACTTGGCGAAATCGATCGCGAAAGAAAACGTACCCCCGGCTCTCTACGAAAAGGCGATTGACGCGTATGACGGCAAAAAATATTTGCTGCTTCAAAATCAGCCTGCTACAGACGCGGACGGGATCGATTGGCTGTACGGCTTCTATGTGCGGAAGGATATAGCGGCGCAGATCGGCGTCGATCCGCAATCGGTCAAGACGAAAGACGATTTCTACAACTTTCTGAAAAAAATCAAAGATTCGAATTTGGAAGCGAACGGTCAGCCGGTCATCCCGCTGGGCGGCTTCAGCAACGGCTGGGCGGTAGGCATCGGCAACACGATGTTTTACGGCGGCGCCGGTTACGTAGACAAAGGAGACGGCACGCTTGAGAATGCTTTCTTCTCCGAAGGGTATGACGAATACACTTTATATTATCGCAAGCTGATGTCCGAGGGACTGCTGGATGCGGAGGCGTTCACGCAGACCGACCCTATTGCCAAGGAAAAAATATCGCAAGGACGCGTCGCCGTACTGGCCGCGCATTATCCGGCAATTCTTGACGCTACCAAGGAATATGCCAAAGCGAATCCGGGCAGCGAGTTCGTGCCGGTAGGCMCGCTGGAGTGGGCAGGCGCGGAGTCGAACCGTCCCGTTGATCTAGGTATTCAAGGAAACAACGTCACGGCGATTACGAAAGCGGTCAAAGATGTGGATGCCGCGCTCCGTCTGCTGGATTATTTGGCATCGGACGAAGGGTTTATGCTCACTCGTTACGGCGTGGAAGGCGTTCATTGGGATATGGTAGACGGCAAGCCGACGCCGAAGAAGGAATGGTTCGATAAGTTCGCGAACGATACGTCGGGCAAGCTGATCGAACGCAAAAACCAAGGGCTGGAGATCGGTTTCAACTCCATGTCGGGAATGGACCGAATCAACTCCGTGGGCGCCGGCGACATCTGGCAGGATCAAGAGCGGAAGGACACGATGGATAACGCCCGCAAAATTTTGCGCCCGAACGGCATCAAAGTGATAACCGGCTATAATCCCGGCGATGTCATTATTAAACACGAGAAGTGGGAATCGCTGAAGCCGTCGATGGACAAAACCGGCGATGCCTGGAAAGAGGCCGTATATGCCAAGTCGGATGAAGCGGCGTTGAAAATATTAAACGAGCTGCGCGAGCAGATGAAGAAAACCGGCTACGAGGAAGCGATGCAATATACGAACGAACAATTAAAAGGCAAAGAAGTCGTAACGATGCAGCTGCCGAACTGATTTCGGCCGAGAGGAGAATGGAAAGTGGCACAAATATTAACGCAAACATTAAGACCTCCATCCGTCCCGCTTATCGCTGTCGATCCTTACTTTAGCGTCTGGTCGGCGGCGGATCGCTTGTATGACGAACATACGACGCATTGGACGAACAAACGCAACAGCATGGCCGGTATTATCCGAATCGACGGCAAGCCGAGAAGGTTCATGGGAAAGGTTGACCTCGCCGATCTTGCCCGCGTCAATGAGCTGCCGGCGATGGAGCAAATAAGCGTAAAAGTCGAGCCGCTCACAAGCACCTATGTGTTCGAGGCGGACGGAATCGAGCTGGAGGCGGCCTTTATGACGCCGCTTCTGCAGGACGACCTGGAGCTGCTGTCGAGACCCGTGTCCTACATGACGTTCCGCGTTCGCTCTATCGACGGGAAGGCGCATCGCGTCCAGCTGTATATCGATCTGTCCGCGGAGTTATGCGTACACGCGACGGATCAGGCCGTCACCTGGTCGCGTGCGGAGACCGGCGAACGAGTCGCCGCAATGCGCATCGGCACGGAAGAACAGCCGATTCTGGGCCGAATCGGAGACGACACGCGGATCGACTGGGGATATGTATACTTGGCAGTTCCGCAATCGGAAGGCTTGCAGACGGCGATTCATTCCGCCAAGATGCGCATGAGGTTTGCGGATTCCGGACAATTGCCGGAGAAGGACGACGAAGCTTGTCCGCGCGAGGCTGCGGATGATCCCGTGGCAATGGCTGCCGTCTTCGATTTCGGCGAAACGGGCGAGCAGCCCCTATCGCGATATGCGATCGCGGCATACGACGATATTCATGCCATCGAATATTTCGGCAAACCGCTCGATGCGTACTGGCGGAAAGCGGGGATGACGTACGAAGAGATGCTGAACCAGGCGGCGGAGCAATATGACGAGCTCGTCGTCCGCTGCGCGGACTTCAACCGGAAGCTGATCCATGAGAGCACCCAAGCGGGCGGGGAAAAATATGCGGATATGCTGTCGCTCGCATACCGCCAAGCCATCGCGGCCCATAAGCTGGTTGCCGGCGAGCAAGGGGAGCTGCTGTTTTTCTCCAAGGAAAACTTCAGCAACGGCTGTATCGCCACCGTCGATGTCAGCTACCCTTCGATTCCGCTATTCCTGCACGGCAATCCGGAGCTCGTGAAAGGGATGATGCGGCCGATCTTCAAATATGCAGCCAGCGAAGAGTGGACGTTCGACTTTGCGCCGCATGACGTAGGTTGTTACCCGGCGGCGAACGGTCAAGTGTACGGGGAGAACAAGCTGGAGTACCAGATGCCGATCGAGGAATGCGGCAATATGCTGATCATGGCTGCCGCCGTATGCTTGTACGAGGGGAATGCGGAGTTTGCGCGCGAGCATTGGGAATTGCTTACCCGCTGGGCCGCATATCTGAAGGAGCATGGCATGGATCCGGCCAATCAGCTGTGCACGGACGACTTCGCCGGGCATTTGGCGCATAACGCCAACCTGTCCATCAAAGCGATCATCGGCATCGGCGGTTATTCGATTCTTTGCTCGATGCTGGGAGACCCGGAAGGCGAGGCTTATCTTACGACGGCCCAGGAAATGGCCGACAAATGGGTGGAGACGGCAAGCGCCGGCGATCACTACAAGCTGACCTTCGACAGCTCGCCGGATACGTGGAGCCTTAAGTATAATCTGGTGTGGGACCGCCTGTTTGGCCTTCATCTGTTCCCGACTAGCGTTGCTGAGGACGAAATTCGGCATTACCTCGCCAAGCAAAACGAGTTCGGTACGCCGCTCGACAGCCGGAGCACCTATACGAAGGCGGATTGGCTGGTTTGGAGCGCGTCGATGGCGACATCCAAAGAGCAGTTCGAGCAGCTTGTCGAACCGCTGTGGCATTTCTTGAACGAAACGCCAAGCCGGGTTCCGTTCACCGATTGGTACGATACGGTCAGCGGCAAGCAGATTGGCTTCCAGAACCGTTCGGTAGTCGGCGGATTGTTCCTGCCATTATTAAAGGCGTTATAAAGCGCCGAATCATATGAACACGATAAAGGCCTCGATTCCGCTTAACGCGGGTCGAGGCCTTTTCGCTGCGATTATTTTTCTCGCAACGCTTGACATGGAAAAATCTGTTCGACTATAATCGTAATAATTACGAATAAGAAAGGAATGAACCTCATGCGCGTTACGATTACGCTTGCTTGCACGGAAACCGGAGACAGAAACTACACGACGACGAAAAATAAAAGAACGACGCCTCACCGGCTTGAGCTTCGCAAATACAGTCCGAGGTTAAAGCGTATTACATTGCACCGGGAAACGAGATAGCGGGATTTGATTAGATTGGATTTGATCCAATCTAACGGCTAGGATTGAGACAATTTCAGAGTTTGATTGGATTTAAAGCAGTCAAATGGACGCAAAATGATTGCTTAGGGCTAAAATGCCGGTTATGACTGTATAATTTCCACTCAAAAGTTACTCGCTGACGATTTTGGACGATTAGACTGTATGAAATACAGGCAAACGCAACCTCAGTGAGTCTAACAGCAGGCCGTTCTTTTTTTCGATCCATAATCGTAATGATTACGCTTTAATGATTGAACCACGGGAGGATTTATTGTGAAAAAAAGAAATAAAACTCGTTTCATGCTTTTGTTTATCGTTTCCATCATTCTGCTAGCCGGCTGCAGCCAAAGCAAAACGGAAGAGGCTGGCGGATCTGCAGATATAGAAGAAGCTACTGAATTAGTTTATGCATCGTCCAAAGATATCAATGACATGAATCCCCATTTGTACGCCGGCTCGATGCCGGCCCAAGGCATGGTGTATGAATCGCTGGTCGAGAACACGGTAGAAGGCATCAAGCCTTTGCTCGCCGAGTCCTGGGAAATCTCGAATGACGGCAAAACGTACACGTTCCACCTGAGGAAGGACGTGAAGTTCCATGACGGGGAGCCGTTCAACGCCGAAGCGGTGAAACAAAACATCGAAGCCGTGCAAAGCAATGCGGAGAAGCACGCTTGGATCAAGCTATCGACGAAATTAGTGAAGGTAACGGCAGTAGACGAATACACCGCCGAGCTGGAGCTGTCGGAGCCCTACTACCCGACTTTATTGGAGCTCTCGATGACGAGGCCATTCGTATTCATCTCGCCGAAGGATTTCATTAACGGGGGAACCAAAGAGGGGGTAAGCGGCTATCACGGCACCGGACCTTACAAGCTCGCCGATCATAAAGTCGATGAATATGCGACGTTCGAAGCAAATGAGAGCTATTGGAACGGTGCGCCCGCGATTAAGAAAGTGACCTCGAAGGTGCTGCCGGCAGGAGAAACGACGTTGCTGGCCTTACAGAAAGGGGAGGTCAACTTCGTGTTCACGGATGATCGCGGCGCGGATAGCATCGACGTGGAAGCGATGAACCGATTAGTGGAGTCCGGCGACTATCAGCTCGTTCGAAGCGATCCCATGAATACGAAAATGATCGTCGCGAATAGCAGCAAGTCGGACAGTCCGGTAAGCGAAACGGCCGTTCGCGAAGCGATTTGGCATGCGATCGATAGAGAAACGATCAGCGACGCCATTTTTAACGGCACGGAGGCAGCAGCGAATACGTTATTCTCTTCCAATGTCAATTATGCGGACGTCGATCTGAAGAAGCGGGATTATGATTTGGATCATGCCAAACAGTTATTAGAGCAGGCGGGCTGGAAACACGAGAACGATGCCGCAGTAAGAACGAAAGCAGGCCGTACTCTAACGCTTCAATTGTATTATGATTCGAATTCGCCCTCGCAAAAAACGCAGGCCGAGTTTATCCAAAGCTCATTGCAAGAAATCGGCATGCAGCTGGACATTATCGGCGAGGAATCGACGTCGATCGCGAACAGAAGATCAACCGGAGAATATGACCTGTTGTTCAATCAAACATGGGGACTAGCGTATGATCCGCAAAGCACGATCGCCGCATTTACTTCCAGCTCCGCCTACTTGCATACGACGAGCGGCATAGCCGGAGCGGACGAACTTTACGGGAGCATCGAGGAAGTGATGGCGACGACGGACGAGGCCAAGCGGAAGGCGTTATACGCCCGCATCTTGACGATCGTCCATGATGAAGCCGTCTTTATTCCGATTACGAACGGCAGCGTTACGGTTGTGGCGCGGGCGGACGTAACCGGCATATCTTTCAAGCAGACGCAATTCGAGCTGCCGTTCGAACGGCTGAATTTCGAATAAGAGTCTTCGATGGGAACCTATTTGGCTAGAAGGCTGTTCATGGCCGTTCCATTGCTTATCGTTATCTCTTTTTTGACGTTTATATTAATCAATCTATCGCCCATGGATCCCGCCGAGGTTGTCTTGCACGCGCAGGAAATCCCTCAGATAACGGATGAATTGATTGCTCAGACGAACGAGGAGCTGGGCTTCGACAGACCGTTTATGATTCGGTATTTCGATTGGCTTCTATCCTGTCTCCGATTGGATTTCGGAAGCTCGTACATAACGGGGCAGCCCGTCTGGTCGTTGATAGGCCCGGCCTTTCTTAATACGTTGAAGCTAACGATGGTATCCTCTATCGCGATCATTGCTTTGTCCGTTTTATTGGGTGTGATATGCGCGATGAGAGAAGGCGGGGTTGTAGACAAAACGGTCAGAGGAACGGCGTTCCTTCTGACCGCCATGCCGTCTTATTGGCTGGCCGCGATGATGATCTGGTATTTTTCCGTCCGGTTGGATCTGTTGCCGACAAGCGGGATGGACTCTTACCTGAGCTATATATTGCCGGTGACCGTTATTACGGTCGGCTATGCCGGCATGTACTTCCGGAACGTCCGAAGCTCCGTAATAAGCAATATGAACGAAGATTATGTGCTGTATGGAAGAGCATGCGGCATATCGGAGAGAAAGATTACGATGCATATTTTGAGAAATTCGTTGCAGGTTTCGATTTCGATATTTTGCATGGCGATCCCGATCGTACTCGGCAGCACGGTCGTTATCGAAAACGTGTTTGCGTGGCCCGGCTTAGGACGGTTAAGCGTCAAATCGATTCTAAGCAGAGATTTTCCGATTATCCAAGCCTATGTGCTTCTATTGGCCGTGGCATTCGTGCTGTTCAATACGGTATCCGATATCGTGGGCGCCGCGCTGAATCCGAAGCTAAGAAGGGATATGTGATGGGAGTATTACGACGTTTGTGCAAGGATAAGCTCGCCGCAATCTCTTTGTTCGTCATTGCGATCGTCTTGGAGGCTGGCGCGTTCGCGCCGGTCATAGCGCCGCATGACCCCTATGCCGTCAATATGAAGCTTCGGTTCGCGGGTTCGTCATGGGCGTATTTGCTAGGCAACGATCATTTGGGGAGATGCATTTTATCCCGATTGATTTACGGCATCCGGCCTAGCGTGCTATGGGTGCTTGCGGCGTTGATGCTTTCGGTGGGAGTTGGATCTATAGTCGGCTTTGTCGCCGGATATGCGAAGGGAATTACCGATGCCGTTATCATGCGGATCTGCGATGTGATGCTCTCGTTTCCGGGCTACGTGATGACGTTGGCCGTTGTCGGTATTTTGGGCGCCGGTCTGGAAAATATATTGATCGCTTTCGCGGTCATGAAATGGGCTTGGTTCGCAAGGGTCATTCGAACGTCCGTCATGCAATATACCGAGACGGATTATGTGAGGTTCGCCAAGGCATCCGGCATGAGCCCTCTTCGAACGATATACAAGCACATCGTTCCCGTGACGTTATCCGATATCGCGGTCATTGCCAGCAGCTCGATTTGTTCGATGGTTTTGCAAATATCGGGTCTCTCCTTCCTCGGATTGGGCATTCAAGCTCCGCATGCCGAATGGGGGATGATGCTGAACGAGGCGAGGGAGGTCATGTTCACGAGACCCGAGCTTATGCTGGCGCCCGGACTAGCCATTGTCGTCGTGGTGTCGGCATTCAATTTTGTGGCGGATGGTCTTCAGGCGGCGCTTGATCCCAAGTTAAGGACATCGAAAAACAAGCATCATGAAACCGAGGCAAAGGAGTCCGCTTATGGCTTTGTTAGAGGTTAGAGGCTTAAGGATACAGGATATGAACACGGGGAAAGTCGTAATCCCGCAAAGCTCCTTTCAATTAGGGCGGGGCAGCACGCTGGCGATCGTGGGAGAGAGCGGAAGCGGGAAGTCCGTAACCTGCAGAGCCGTGATGAGATTAAACAAACCGTGGCTGCGGCAATCCGGCGACATTGTTTTCCGAGGCGTTAATCTAAACGAGCTTTCCGAAAAAGAAATGCGAAGAAAACGAGGCAAGCAGCTGTGCATGATCCTCCAAAACGGGATGTCCGCWTTTGATCCCTCTTGCGTCGTCGGGGTTCATTTAAAGGAAACGCTGCGCCAGCACTTCGACTGGAGCACCACCGAAACCGTGCATCGGATGAAGCATGCGATGGAAAGCGTCCTGCTCAAAAATCCGCTGGAGATCATGAACAAATACCCTCATCAGCTGTCGGGCGGCATGCTTCAGCGGATCATGATCGCATTATCGTTGGTGCTGGAGCCCGACCTGATTATCGCCGATGAACCGACGACGGCGCTGGATACGATCGCGCAGTACGAGGTCGTCGAGCAGCTGCTGAAGCTAAGGGAGAGGGACTGCTCCATGATCTATATTTCGCATGACTTAGCCGTGGTCCGGAAAATAGCCGACGACGTGCTGGTCATGAGGGAAGGGGAAATTGTCGAGCGCGGAAGCATCGCTAGCGTTTTTCGTAATCCCCAGCATCTCTATACCCGTCATTTGGTATCCACCCGATCGGCGTTAAGCAATCATTTTAAGAGTTTGACGAGGGAGGAGATCCATTGCTGAAGGTTGCGGGGGTTCATAAAGCGTACAGAAGGGGAGGATTCTTCGCTAAACAAAAGCAGCAGATTTTGCGCGATGTCAGCTTTGAATGCGAGAGAGGGGAATGCCTCGGCATTATCGGAGAAAGCGGGAGCGGGAAGTCTACGCTTGGTCGTTTGATATTGGGCATGGAACGGCCGGATCGCGGAACGATCCTATTCGAAGGACGGAATGTTGGGGACCGAAACGTTAGATTAGGGAGCATGAGTGCCGTGTTCCAGGATTATACGTCTTCCATAAATCCTTTCTTTACGGTGGAACAAGCGATTGCGGAACCGTTGGAAGCTCTGAGAAGAACAAAGGCGGATCGTGAGGGCAAGGTCGATCATTTGCTGCAAGCAGTCGGCTTGAACGCCTCTTACAAAAGCAAATACGCTCATGAGCTGTCGGGCGGAGAGGCACAGCGAGTCTGCATTGCCAGAGCGCTCGCGACGGAACCCGCGTTTCTTCTATTAGATGAAGCGATCAGCTCGCTCGACGTTTCCGTTCAAATGCAGGTTCTGGAATTGTTGAAGGAGCTCAAGGAAGTCTACCAAATGAGCTATGTTTTCATTACGCATGATATTCAGGCGGCAGCTTATATTTGCGATAGGATCGTTATTTTCCGCGAGGGGCAGATCGAAGAAATCATTCCTGCGAAGCAGTTGAAGGACGTTCAGTCTGCCTATGCGAGAAGGCTGCTGCGCAACATCATAACGTTCTAAAGGAGTACATAAAGTGAGCGGAGCAATGTCCTGGCCTTTTCTGCGGTTATATCTGTTGGCTTTGCTTTATTTCAGCGCCAATTCCATATTGAATGTCATCATCCCGTTACGCGGGGAATCGGCAGGGGCCAGCAGCACGACCATCGGCTTGATCATGGGAGCCTACATGCTGGCCTCGATGTGCTTCCGGCCTTGGGCAGGCGCTATTGTCGAGAAGTACGGGCCGATTAAAGTACTGCGATTTATCCTTATTATAAATGGCTGCGCTTTGATCTTATATACGGTAAGCGGATTGGAGGGTTATTTCGCCGCCCGCATGTTGCAAGGCGTATGCACCGCTTTCTTTTCCATGGCTTTGCAAATCGGCATCATTGACGCTTTGCCGGAGAAGGAGCGCTCCCAAGGCATTTCCTTCTATTCGTTGTTTACGTATATTCCGGGCATGATCGGGCCTCTGTTGGCTCTTGGAATCTGGCAATCCGGTACCATGGATGTCTTTTCCATAACAATGGTGGCGATAGCGGTCTTCACGGGTTTGTTCGGTTATACGGTCAAGCTGGATCAATCCACGAATGTCGCGGCTGCTGTGTATGAGGATCGAATCGAGCATCGAAAGAGCGCTTTAGGTTCGCTCAGCCAGTTGGTCAAAAATCGCGATTTGTTCAGATGCAGCGTATTGATGGTAGCGGCTTCGATCGTATTTGGCGCGATTACAGCCTTTATGCCTCTGTACGCTGCGCAATTGAAAAGCGGCAATGCGGGCGTCTATTTGATGCTTCAGGCAGGCGCCGTCGTCTTTGCCAGGTACGCGTTAAGCAAGAGAATTCCTTCCGACGGCAAGTGGCATGCCCTGTTCATCATGGGAACGATGTGCTTAATAGCCACGGCGGCATTATGCGTGAGCGCGTCCTTATGGTGGGGAGCCTTTCCGTTCTACGCTGGCGCTTTGCTGATGGGACTCGGGCAAGCGCTGCTTTATCCGACGTTGACGACTTATCTCTCCTTTGTATTGCCCCAGACGAACCGGAACGTGCTGATCGGATTATTTATCGCGATGACCGATTTAGGAGTCTCGTTGGGCGGCATCATTATGGGGCCGGTAGCGGATGTATCCTCGTACTCCTTTATGTACATGGTCTGTGCAGTCTTGGCTGCTGCAACGGTTGTTATTGCTTTCCGAAATTACCACACGAACTTTGAGGGCGGTACTTTGTAATATTTTTTGAATGCCTTCGAGAAGCTGTATGGATCGGGGTAACCGAGCAAACCTGCGATTTGCTGAATCGAATGCGTTCTGCTGTACAACAACTCGCGGGCCCGATTCATTTTTAATTGGTAAATATACGAACCCGGCGTAATGCCCAAAGCCTGTTTGAAATAAAGGATGAAATACTTCTCGGACATGCCCGCTAGTTCGGCAAGCTCTCCAATGCGGACCGGCTGATGCAGACGATCTTGGATAAACGCAAATACAGGCTGCAGCGCCAGCAGATTCGTATTTCGATTCCGAGCAGGGACATGTTTCGCGAATCCCCCTTGGTAATCCCCGCGCCCATAACATTCTAAGATCTTTGCAATTAGAATCGTGAGCGCTCCTTTCAATCTGATCGCCGACATCGGAATGCCGTGCATATGTTGGTCGAAAGTGTCTAAGTACAAGCCCATTTCCTCCTGTACTAGCGAGCTTGCCATAATGCCTTCCAGTGAATAATTGTCTAGAATTCTAAGGTGATTTCCCAGACCAAAATGAAAGTGCGTGAAAATAAAGCTGCATTCGGCACCTAGGTTCGTAGCCGTATAGGCAACCTTCGGACTAAAAAGAATCAAATCTCCTTCCGATGCCAGGTGGACTTGTTCGTCAATCCGGATTTCAATGTTCCCTTTGCGAATAAACCATAGGTCGTAATCGGGATGCTGTTTGTTTTCTATCCAACCATCAGGATGAATGGCTTCTCCGCTAGCATAGATGCGAAGCATGACATGCTCTGAAAGCTCATCGAATAAGTTCAAGCTGCTCACGGTCGACGCTCCCTTACGTTTTGACATCGTACGAAATGACATGTTCAGGTTACTATGAAGCATTCCGGTTCCTTATCACCATCTTATAATGGAAGTAAGAAACAAATAAAGGGGCGGTAATATGTATTCGTTCGGATGGTGTAAAGGGATTGATGAGGCGGAGACGCTTCGCTCGCTGGGATTTGACTACATCGAATGCACGCTCACCTCGTTAATGCTCGAGAATCAATCGGAATTCGAAAAGGTATTGCCGAAGTTTATCGATAGTCCGCTGCCGCCGCTTGCTTTTAACGTCTTTTTTCCGAACGGCTTACACGTTGTTGGTCCCGATACCGATTCGGAACGCATTCGCCGCTATGTGTCGAGGGCAGCTTCCGCATTGAACCGAATCGGCGCACGCACCGTCGTACTCGGGAGCGGTCGCGCAAGGCATGTGCCGGACGGCTGGGACAGGGGACGCGCGGAAGAGCAGTTCTCGCAGTTGCTTGGCTGGATGGGCGACGAATTCGACGGGACCGGCGTTACGGTAGCGATTGAACCGCTTAACAGAAAAGAAACGAATCTCGTCAATAGCGTTGCGGAGGCCGTCGTTTTCGCGCGGCAGGCCAACCGTAGATCGATACAAGTATTGGCCGATTTTTACCATATGGACGAGGAGAACGAACCGCTGGATACGCTGGTCGAGCATAAGGATTGGCTGGCCCATATTCATTTGGCGGATACAGGGCGGTTAAGTCCGGGTACGGGGCAATACCCGTATGGACCATTCCTAGAGTCGCTGAAGAAGGCAGGTTACTCCGGCCTTATTTCCGCAGAATGCAACACGAATCATCCGGAGGAAGAGCTTCCGGCGGCTTTGGCTTTTATGAAAGCTTGCTTTACGGAATAGCCTTTTGCTTCTAGCTGGCGGATGTTGCAAGGCGGGGAATTGGGGAGGCTGGAGCTCTCTAACGCATCCGAAGGGTAGTTACCTTAGGTATAGTAGGTATATCCGATATAATATAGTGATCTTTATTTCACTACTTTCGTCGCGATACAAACTTCTCTAGAATAGAGAGGCAGGCTTAAGAAGCCTTCTTAATGTTTGTACACTATTCTTTAGGAGCTGATTAGAGATGCAATTTCGTCAGTTGGGAAACAGCGGATTGAAGGTTAGTGAAATTAGTCTTGGAAGCTGGTTGACATACGGAGGATACGTAGAACGCGAAAATGCGATGAAAGCGATACAAACGGCCTATGGTCTGGGCATTAACTTTTTCGATACGGCAAACGTATACGAAAGAGGGGCGGCGGAGAAGCTGATGGGCGAGGCGCTGCGTGCCTTTCCACGCGAATCCTATGTTCTTGCGACAAAGGTGTTCGGCCAGATGGGCGACGGACCCAATGACCGCGGCTTGTCCCGCAAACATGTTAGGGAGCAATGCGATGCCAGCCTGAAGCGGCTTGGTGCGGACTATGTGGATCTGTATTACTGCCACCGCCATGATCCGAGCACGCCGCTCTATGAGACGCTCCGTGCGCTCGACGATCTAGTTCGTCAAGGCAAGGTGCTATATGTAGGCGTCAGCGAATGGACGACCGCCCAAATGGTGGAGGCGCATGCGATAGCGGACCGTTATTTGTTGGACCGTATCGTCGTCAACCAACCGATCTATAATATGTTCAATCGGTATATCGAGAAGGAAGTTATTCCTTACGGCGAACGAGGCGGCATCGGACAAGTCGTATTCTCGCCGCTCGCTCAAGGGTTGTTGACCGGCAAGTACAGCTCGGTGAACGAGCTGCCCGCAGACAGCCGTGCCGCGAAGCTCGATGGCATGCGCAAAAATGTAACCGAAGAGAAGATCAACAAAGTAATCGAGCTGGGCAAAGTAGCTTCCGAGCTTGAGCTGACAGTCGGTCAATTGGCGCTTGCATGGATTTTGCGGCAGCCGAATGTGTCGAGCGCGCTGGTTGGCGCCAGCCGTCCCGAGCAGGTTGAAGAGAACGCGAAAGCGGCCGGTATCGTGCTAAGCGCCGACGTGCTCGAGCGAATCGAACAAATTATAGCCGTGTAGGAGGGAGTAAGCGCAGTGCCTAAAGTAGTAGTAACAGGCGGAAGCGGGATGCTGGGCAAATGGGTGGTCAAGCATTTTGTAGAACAGGGGTATGAGGTCGTCAATGCGGATGTCAAACATCCGGCGGAGTCGCTCTGCCGAACCGTCATCGTCGATCTGAACCAACTTGGAGAAGTTTACGGAGTATTGGCCGKGGCGGATGCCGTCGTGCATTTGGCGGCTATACCCGTCGCTTACTCGCATCCTAACGAGGTAACGTTCCACAATAATGTGATGTCCACATATAACGTGCTTGAGGCTGCGGCGGGATTGGGTATACGCAAGGCCGTCATTGCATCTAGCGAATCGTCCTATGGAATCGTCTTTGCCCTTGAGCGGCTTGGGCCGCTATATGTCCCCGTCGATGAGGAGCATCCTCAGCTTCCGCAGGACAGTTACGGGTTATCCAAAATCGTTAATGAGCAAACGGCCGACATGATCCATCGCAGAACGGGCATGCAGGTGGTGTCTTTCCGACTGGGCAACGTAATAGCGCCAGAGGCATATGAGCGGTTTCCGTCCTTTATCCATGATCCCGAGCAGCGCGAGCGTATCTTGTGGAGCTATATCGATACACGGGATGCGGCGGAAGCCTGCAGGCTGGCCGTGGAAGCCGAAGGACTCGGAAGTGTGGCGCTTAATGTGGCGGCGGATGACTCCAGCATGGCGGTTTCGAGCCGCGACCTGATGGCTGCGCGTTTCCCGGAGGTCAAGGACTTCCGCAAACCGCTGGACGGTCATGAGTCGCTGCTGAGCAACGAGAAAGCCAAGCGGCTGTTGAACTGGCAACCGAAGCATGCTTGGCGCAATTATGTTTAGAGCTGAGCTTATCGTTTAACAAGAAAGGAGCAGTCGCCTAAGGCAGACTGCTCCTTTCTTGTTGTTTAGGAAATTATGGACCTCTAAGATTTGTGGATAACTTGTGGTGCGATTTGGTGCTTAAATAAATGGAAAGGGGGGTGAGCTCCTACACGGCATAAGGAGGTACGCTCCAAAGACAGCTAATCCGCTATAGTGTCATTCTAGGCAACTAATTAGTCTTGTACCAAGCGAGCTGCCTGTATAGTTCGATATCAGGCAACTAAACGGGCTAGTTTGGTGAGTGGGTGGTGAATCGGCCGAATTAGTTCGATGAAAAGCAACTATCGAGCTCGCAACCGTGTGGCAACTAAGATTAGTTCGATGAAATGCACCTAATAAGCTCTGTGACCGTCGGCTAGTACGATAATCCATTTGACTACACAAAATCCAATCAAACTCCGATATCTCCTCGTTCCTAGCTCTTTGACTGTATGAAATCCATGCAAAAGGCTGCTGCACCTCGACGAGAACCGAATGAATCGACAGTCTGCAAACCCAAAGCATAATTCGCGTTAAACCCTGCATACCTCCAACGGACAGTTCTCGCATTTGCATATTTGTCTTAAATAAGCAACATCTTTGACGAATATCGTTCCATGCTCGATGCTGATCACATCCTCCTTGCGCATATCGTTCAGAAGCCTATTCACGCTTTCGCGCGTGGCTCCAATCATTTCGGCCATTTCCGAATTGTTCATTTTTTTATCGATGCGGATCATGTTCCCTTGCTGGACACCATAAGAATTGCAGAGCCTGATTAACAGCGAACATAAGGCACCGGTCTTCCCGTAGAGCATCAGATCGCGAAACTTGGATTGCGTCATGCGATGCATCACGCCCATCCATTTCATGAAGGCGATAGCGAGATCCCTATGCTGCCATAGCAGCAGCTCGAGGTCCTTCTGCTCAATAATGCCAAACTCGGCATCTTCGATGACTTCCGCATTAAAGGTTTGAGTATTCGTTTGAAAAGGATCCATCTGCCCAAACAGGTCGCCCGCGTGGTGGAGATACAAGGTCATTTTGTTGCCGCTGTCCGTCGTTTTGGTAAGCTTTACGCGTCCTTTTTTTACATAATAAAGATGGTCCGCCGCTTCCCCCTCCCAAAACAAGTACGATCCCGACATTACAGTTTTGTTGTTCATAATGCTGCTCAGTTTGCTGAAGCTGTCAGGCGAGAAGAAAGCGTCAATCCCGTTGCTCCGATTCTCCGATTCATTCCCTTTCGATGTCTCTTTTTGCGTATATGCGTTAATGGCCATTCCAGCCATCCCCTCTCCGATTGTTTCTACCCTAATTTTACCTATTGCGATGTGAGGTGAGCATCAGGGGATCTCCCTATCTTTGAGGGGGAAAATCCCTGATTTATTTGTGATCAACGTCACAGCGTGCAGAGTACAGGGAGTGTTTTAATAGATGCAGAAGCTCGGCATAAGAAATCGGCGGAAAGGATGTGGGTGTGTATGGAGCAAATTCCATTACGGCGCATCGAACAGCTGGCGCTCAAGAAATACAAACTGTTCCATTCAAGCAAACTGCGCTATCTTCTGCGATCCATGCTTGCCAGCATGTTTATCGGGTTTGGCGTAATTGTGGCCTTCAAGACAGGCAGCTTCTTTTATACGGAACATTCTCCGCTTACGTATCCGATGGCCGCGATGACCTTCGGAGCCGCCATCATTCTGATTTCCTATGGCGGAGGCGATCTGTTTACCGGCAACACGTTTTACTATACCTACGCGGCGCTTCGCCGTCAGATGAGCTGGGCCCATGTGGGGAAACTGCTGACGGCAAGCTATATCGGGAACGTCCTCGGGGCTTGCGCGTTTGCGCTGCTTATATGGGGAACGGGACTGTTTCAATCCGCTGAGGTTAACGGCTTCCTGCTAAGCGTGGTGGAAAAGAAACTGCATGCGCCGACGATGGAGCTTTTTTTCCGCGGCTTATTGTGTAACTGGCTCGTCTGTCTGGCGTTCTTCATCCCGATGTCGTTAAGAGGAGACGGTCCCAAGTTGTTCGCGATGATGCTGTTCGTCTTCTGTTTCTTCATTTCCGGATACGAGCACAGCATTGCCAATTTATGCACGTTTGCTATCGCGCTTGTCCTCAACTATCCGGACACCATCACGTTTGGCGGCATGATCCATAATCTCGTTCCGGTCACGCTTGGCAATTTGTTCGGCGGCTCGGTGTTGATGGGCGCGATGTACTATTTTGTAAATAAACCAACCGAAGAGGAGCAATCAAAATGAAAAAATCCAAAGTTGTTGTCATTGGCGTAGGTGCTGTCGGTTCCACAACCGCGTACACGCTGCTGCTGAGAAGCCGAATGGACGAACTCGTGCTTATCGATGCGAACGTGAACAAAGCAGTCGGAGACGCGCTGGATATGAACCACGGGATGCCGTTTCTCGGCCAAGCGAAAGTATGGGCGGGAAGCTATGAAGACTGTAAGGACGCGGATATCGTCATTATTACCGCTGGAGCGGCGCAAAGGCCCGGAGAGACGCGGACGGATCTGTTGAAACGCAACGCGGCGATCTACGAAAGCATTATAACGGAGGTTTTAAAATATAACTCGGACGGCATTTTGCTGATCGCAACGAATCCGGTCGATATTATGAGCTACTTTACGTGGCAAAAGTCGGGATGGCCGATCAACCGGGTTATCGGCTCGGGAACGCTACTCGACAGCGCGCGTTTCCGATATTTGATCGGGCAGCAGCTGCACATCGACCCGCGAAGCGTACACGCGCACATTATCGGCGAGCACGGCGATACCGAGCTGCCGGTATGGAGCCTCGCTAATGTGGCAGGAACGAATTTCTCGCTTAGTGACACTGCGAAGTCCGAGATTTTCGCGAATACGAGGGATGCGGCTTATCAGATCATCGAGGCCAAAGGGGCTACCTATTACGCGATCGCGCTTGCGCTGGACCGTATCGTAACCGCCATTCTTCGCGATGAATCCGCCGTGCTTAATGTATCTACGCTGCTCGACAACTACCACGGCGTGTCCGATGTGTTCATGGGCGTGCCATGCATCGTAGACCGGCAAGGGGTTAGGGAAGTGTTGGATATCCGAATTAGCGAGGAAGAGAAGGCGCTTCTCCACCGGTCCGCCAATCACTTGAAAGAGCTCATTGAAACTGTCAAATAAACGAGAATAATCGAATAGCCCCTTATCTCGCGTTTCGGATAAGGGGCTATTTCTTAATCAAATCATGTTACAATTCGTATGAAGGGTGAATAACGATGAGAAATTTTGAAGCTGACACAATAAGCCGTGCCGTTCATTATATACGAGTTACTTCATTAAGCGACTTTACGGCATTGGCTCTCCCGATCGACGATGGCAGCAAGTACCGCTGGCAATATGCGAGCGGCAATATGAATCATCGTTATCGGCACATGATCGTTAAGCGAGGCAAGGGGCTGCCAGGCATGGCCCTTCTATTAGGGCGAAGCTTGATCAAGGATATTGCATCGAAAGAAGCAAACAAACCTCGCTTCGAATGTTCATTAATGCTGGCCGAGGGCCTTCACACGGCGGCAGCTATTCCGATTCCTGATGGATTCGGGGCTGCCGGCGTTCTAATGGTTGGCGTACGTCATCCTCACAGCTATACGGATACTAATCTTATCTATCTGGAGCAGTGTGCTATCGAGCTTTCGAATCTAGTAGAGATCTCCAGATACAAAACATAATCGGAGGGGAACTATGATTAAGCTTTGCATTGTCGACGACCATGCGATGGTACGATCCGGGCTTAAAATGCTGTTGAACGAAAAAGAACGTATAACGGTTATCGGCGAGGCATCGGAAGGTGACGAAGCGATTAAGCTTGCCTTGCTGTTGAAGCCTGATGTTGTGTTAATGGATCTCAGCATGCCCCATGGCAAGGACGGCTTAACCGCGACCAAGGAACTTAAGCAGCTGCTTCCTGCTGTAGCGGTTCTCATCCTTACGATGCACGACGATGACGAGTACTTGTTCCAAGGCATTCATGCCGGCGCCTCAGGCTACATATTGAAGAGCGCTCCCCATGAAGAGCTGCTGACCGCCATTCGAACGGTAGCCGAAGGCAACGCCTATTTGTATCCGACAGCAACCAAGCGATTAATGAGTGAATATTTGGAGCGTTCCGCAGTTGGCGACAACGGAAGAGCATTGGATATGCTGTCAGACCGAGAGAAGGAAGTTGTATCTTTGGTCGCCAAAGGCTACAGCAACAAAGAAGTCGCCGAGCAGCTCGTCATTAGCATAAAGACTGTCGAATCCCACAAAGCGAATGTGATGGATAAGCTTGGATTAAAGACAAGGCCTGATTTGGTCAGGTATGCGATGAAAAAGGGGCTGTTGCACTTTGAATAATCCGGGTTGGGAGGAGAAACGTCCAGAGGTCATCGGACAGCGCATCACCGCTTTAATCGCCAAGCTGGATGAGCATATAGAGGATCCCGCCGTTAGAATAGAGCTGAAGCATGCGCTGCTTCACCTCGCAGATATCAAGCTTGCGTTAAATGAATCGTCCATCGTAGCCGTCACCGACCATAAAGGCATCATCCAATACGTAAACGATAAGTTTTGCGAAATATCAAAGTATGAACGCGAGGAACTGATGGGCAAGGATCATCGGATCATCAATTCGGGTTATCATGGCAAAACTTTCATGAACGAGCTTTGGAGATCGATTGCCTCCGGAAGCGTCTGGCGCGGCGATATTAAGAACCGGGCCAAAGACGGCAGCTATTATTGGGTGAATACGACGATCGTTCCTTTCCTTAACGCGAAAGGGAAGCCGTATCAATATTTAGCCATTCGCAACGAGGTGACCGAACTGAAGCGCGTGCAGGAGGAGCTTCAGCAGATGATGAAGCAGGTTATGATCGTTCAGGAAGAGGAACGCAGAAGATTATCCCGCGAGCTGCATGACGGTATTGGACAGAGCTTGTTCTCGCTTCTGATCGGCATGGATAAGCTGATTCAAGACGGTTCGCTAGACGACGCGGAGCGTCTTCGTACAAGCGTATCCCATCTGATGGAAGACGTCCGCAGCCTTGCTTGGGAATTGCGTCCTTCTGTGCTAGATGATCTAGGCGTAGTGCCTGCTATTCGTACGTATACGGACAATTTCACGAATCATTACGGCATTGGGGTCAAGCTAGATATCCATTTGCGCAGGCGGTTAGGACCTCAGGAAGAAACAACGATTTATCGGATTATACAAGAAGCGCTGACGAATATCGGCAAGTACGCCGATGTTGATGAATGCTGCATTACGTTATCGGATTTGCCTGACCGGATCGAAGTGAACGTCGTGGATGAGGGCAAAGGCTTTCAACGCGATAGCAGCACCAAAGGAGTGGGGCTGTTCAGTATGGAGGAGCGTGCTCGCGCGATAGACGGCCAATTAGTCGTTCAATCACAACCCGGCCAAGGGACGAAAATCCTATTGATCATACCCAAAAAATCTTGAATAGAGAAGGCCCGGATCATCCCGCATAGGATGATCTKGGCCTTTTTTAAAATATAAGAAAGTATAAAATTGTACGTTTATACTAGGCTTATATTTCATCCGCGAAACGTTAGCTTACGCCGTCAGAGGACGGCGATAGCCGTTTACGCTTGGAGCTAGATGATTAATTCATGTCCGTTGGGCGGTTTTGCGGATTGCGTTTGAACAGGTTGTTGAACGCTTTGTTAAGCAACGGAAGGACGTAGCGGTCTAATCCGTAACGGCCGCCGTTGATGCCTGCCACGACGACCAGCATGCCTAGCAGCATCAGCCATGGGTTCGTGCTAACGGTGCCGGCGAACACGAACATGAAGTTCATCAGCAATCCGAAGAAAGCGGCGGCGGCGGTCAGTGCTCCGAGTATAAGACCGAGGCCTACTAGAAACTCGCCGAGTGGGATCATTACGTTGATGAGCTTGACGTTCGGCAGCGCGAAGTTTTCTAGAAAGGCGTTAAAGGTCGGATATACCGCTTCGCCGGTTGCCTTATCCATTACCGGAGTTTCGATCGCCTTATTCAGGAACCCCGTTGCATCGAATCCGTCCGTTAGTTTGTGCC